>NC_017542.1:1541500-1843500 GCF_000237325.1 Paenibacillus polymyxa M1 | reverse complement strand
GCCTCTCCCAAAGAAAAGCCAGCCATGCGCGAAGCAATCTGCATGATTTGTTCCTGGTACACAATAATACCGTACGTATCCTTTAAGATCGGTTCAAGATCAGGATGCGGATAAGAAATCTCAATCTGTCCGTGCTTAGCCTGTATAAAGTTAGGAATAAAGCCCATCGGACCCGGACGATACAAAGCCACGACAGAAATGATATCCTCAAAAACACTCGGTTTCAAATCCTTGAGCACCCGGCGTACACCGGCCGACTCCAGCTGGAACACGCCTCCTGTATCTCCTTTGCCCAGCAAGTCATAGGTATGCGGGTCATCATCGGGAACACGGCTAAAGTCAGGTGTTTCTCCATGCTGCTCCGCAATCCAGCGCATGCAACGTTCAATAATGGAGAGCGTACGTAGTCCGAGGAAATCCATTTTTAGCAAACCAATGCGCTCCAGATTTTCCATCGAGTACTGCGTTAAAGGAACCCCTTCGCTCCCCTCTTGCAGCGGAACCGCATCGGTCAGTGGAGTCCGCGAGATGACAACACCTGCAGCATGTGTCGAAGCATGACGAGGCATTCCTTCTACTTTGATCGCCATATCCAGCAGTTCACGTGTCTTGGGCTTCGTTTCATACAGAGCCTTCAGCTCGGGGGTAATCTCCAGCGCATGTCGGATATTAATACCGAGCTGCGCCGGGATCAACTTGGCCGCCTTGTCCACCTCGCCATACGGCACGTTCAATACACGGCCGACGTCACGGACTGCGGCTCTTGCCGCTAATGTCCCAAAGGTAATAATTTGCGCTACATGCTCATTTCCGTACTTCTGTACTACATAGTCGATAACCTCATCGCGGCGTTCATCGCTAAAATCAATATCTATATCCGGCATACTGATCCGTTCAGGGTTCAGAAACCGTTCAAAGAGCAGATTGTATTTCATTGGATCAACATTCGTGATATTAAGCACATAGGCAACCAAACTACCTGCGGAGGACCCCCGCCCCGGTCCTGTTGTAATCTTATGCTTATGAGCAAAAGCAATAAAATCCCATACAATCAGGAAGTAATCACTAAAGCCCATGCTGTCAATCGTATTCAATTCATAGTTCAGCCGCTGGTCCAGTCTTTCCCGCTCCTCCGGCTGCTCCCACACAGGATCGCCTCCGTAGCGACGCTCCAGCCCTTGCACGCACAGACTGCGCAAATAGGACGAAGACGTCATGTCCTCCGGCAGCGGGCGATATTCAGGCAAAATAGATTGGCCGAATTCCAGTTCCAGCTCGCACTTCTCAGCAATACGCACTGTATTGGCGATGGCTTCTGCTACATGTGGAAATAAACGAGCCATTTCCTCCTGACTTTTCAGATACAACTGACGTGTTGGTATCCGCAAGCGTTCCTCATCGTCAACTGTCTTCCCTGTCCCGATACAGATCAGGACGTCCTGGACATCAGCATCCGGCTCGGTTAAGTAATGCACGTCATTCGTCGCCACTAGCGGAATATCCAGTTCCTTTGCCAGTGCGATCAATTGAGGATTTACGCGTTTTTGCTCCGACAGACCATGATCCTGAAGCTCCAGATAAAAATCATCGCCAAAAATGCTACGGTATCGTTCCGCTGCACGTCGTGCTTCGGCTTCTCTGCCATGCAGCAAATGCTGCGGCACTTCACCGCCCAAGCAAGCGCTCAGGCATATGATGCCTTCATGATGGGCAGCCAAAGCATCCATATCAATGCGCGGCTTATAGTGAAAACCCTCCAAATGGCCAATGGAGCACAGCTTCATTAGATTTTGATAGCCTGTTTTATTTTTGGCGAGCAAAATTAAATGATATATAGGCTGATCCTTCCGGCTGCCACGCTCCTTGCGCGATCCTGCCGTCATATAAGCCTCACACCCGATAATCGGCTTAATGCCGTTCTCTACACATGCTCTATAAAAAGGAATGGCACCGTACATGACCCCATGATCTGTAAGAGCCAGCGCCTTCATTCCGTAAGCTGATGCCTGTTTGACCAATTCCGCGGTACGAGCCGCGCCGTCCAGCAGGCTGTACTCGCTGTGAACATGCAAATGCACAAATGAACTCATGCGCTTCTCTTCCCTTCACCGCTTGATTTTCTTCAAACTATTTTATCATATCCGCGTTAGTAGCGCCCATAGAATAAAAGTACAGACCCGGGCGGACAAGCGCGGTCCTGATTCATATACCCAAGGAGGAAAAGGGCATGAGCACTTTTATATCCAAAGCGATTCTCGACTTCTTCATTGCCTTCGGCATCGTGCTCGGAGGAGCCATGCTCGGCGGAATGGGAGCTGTAGTATCGCTTCAGCCACCTACCCAGACGATGCTGGAGGTTGCAGGAAGGATTAAAATATGGGCGCTTGCCGCCGCTGTGGGGGGAACGATGGACCCGATCCGGGTCATTGAGAGCAATATGTTGGATGGTAATTTGTCACCTGCCATTAAGCAGATATTGTATTTGATTTTCGCCTTTCTAGGCGCTCACATGGGTGCAGAGCTGGTCAAGTGGGTATGCGGCAACGGACGGCCGTGAGGTGAAACGACTATGAGAGTTCCCCCCTTTGAGCGCCTGCGCCCTTTTATGCAATTATCCTCCGTTTTTGTACTCGGTATGATTACGGGAGGAATGATCTATAATGCCATCTGGCATGCGAGCTTCAATCAGCTGTGGGTGAACAACCAGGACCTTCAATTCCAGCTCCAGCAAGCCGAAGAGGACAACAAAACATTACGTAAATACAGCAAGCGCCAAACCGTCATCAAAGAAATCAAGCTGATCGCGGAGGAAGCTTCGGCTGAAAAAATTGACTCTATTAATCTAAAAGAGCTTCTTCGCCGCGTCAGTCGTGATCTGGAGGTGCTGCGCGGCAGAGATATGTTTGAGATTGACTCTGACAGCAAGCTGGTACGTATGTTGCTGCACCAAAAAAAATACACCGTTCGTGACAAGGAGTATACAATCCAGGTCAAAACGATGCTTGTAATGGAAGGTGTGCTGCAAATTTGGCTGGAGGCCAAAGAAAGACTGCCTCAAAGCCACTAATCGATCTATTTCACCCCACCTTTTGCTCCAATCCAGAGGTAGATCAACCATGTTCAATAGATTGGAGCGTCATTACTGCTTTGCACACCAAATGATTTTCCCGTGAAATCGCAATTTCTAGCTTACATGTGCGGCGACTCATCTCGAGCAGCAACGGACGAAGAACGACAGCATCCTCAATCTGTACCGGTCGAATAAAATAAGTCGTCAAATTATCCAGCACATAATCCTTGCCGCTCATATCTCTAGCTGCTCGGTAGCCCGCTTGTGTCATCACGTTGACCAGTACGCCTTCCGAGATCGTCCCTAAATTGGTGGCCATCTGTGGAATGATAAAACCGCGAAAAAATAAGGATCCGTCCTCATTACGCTCCTCAGCAAAACCGTTCCAAATCAGCTGGTCGAACGTCTCGCCCAGTTGTGGCTGCTTTTGGGCGTTACGCAGTGCTTCCAGCACCTCACGCCGTGTAACGGACCCAAGCAGCTTACGGTTGCGATCCACGACCGGCAAGTAATCTACACCTTCCCATGCCATCATTTGAGCAGCAGAAGCCAGCGAGGTCTGGTAGGTGACCGTAATTGGATTACGGATCATACATTTATCCATCGTATGCTCAGGTTGAAGTCCTTCCACATCTTTACGGCTGACGATACCAATTAAACGATTCCATTCATCCACTATGGCAAAATGATGATATCCCGTGGTCGCTGATAGCTCTTCAAATTCGGTAAGCGTGCTGTTGATTTTCAAGGTCAGCGTCTTCGGTTTGCTTGCCGCAATGTCTTCAATCAACATAATTTTCTTTTTGATCAGGCGGTCAAATATTGCTCTATTAATCATAGATGCCACCGTAAATGTATCATGGCGCGAGGAAATAATCGGCAGACTAATCTGGTCTGCAAGCTGCTTAACCTCCCGACTCGTACCGAACCCCCCTGTAATCAGCACACCTGCCCCTTGCTCTAATGCAAGCGAATGCGCATCCTCCCGGTTACCTACGATCAGCAAACTGCCTGCGTCAATATAACGAGCCATCGCTTCCTCACGCATCGCCCCGATCACATACTTGTGCAACGGCTTCTCTAGCCCCTCGCTTCCGCCCAGCACATGTCCCTCTACAATATTCACGACATCCGCAAAGGTCAGCTGCTCAGACAAGCCGCGTGGGCGCTTCTCCACTCGTACTGTTCCGATCCGTTCCTTGGTAATGACAATTCCCAAATTCTCTGCTTCTTTCACGGCCCGATAAGCCGTGCCTTCGCTAACGCTCATTTCTTTAGCCAACCTGCGTACAGAAATTTTGGAGCCTATTTTCAACTGCTCGATATGACGCAATAGCTGCTCATGCTTCGTAACTGTTTCATCTAGCCCGTCCAACCTGTTACACCCCCAACGTTCAATCTGTATCATTCTGTATCTATTATACCACAAAACCCCTTTGTTTTAGACCCTTGTTATTAGGATATCTTTCCTTTGGAAATAACAAAAAAGCGGTCCCATGTTACAAGAGACCGCTTCGTACTAGGATTGATTTGTAATTTAGGAGCAAGCTTAGGACAATCCGGAGGAAAACTTACAGCATATTGCCTTTGTCAGCTTTATTATCCCATTTCATCTGCCACTGCTGCATTTTGGCCCGTCGCACACGCTCCAGCGTTTTGCGTTTTTCCTCATCTACACCCAGCAAAAAATGCAGGTTCGCTCCGATGACAAGCAACGCAAAAAGTACCCATACCATCCCAAAGCCGTTGACCCAGTTCAAACCACCTGCCAGCGAGATGCGTGGTAACGCGACCAATACCATAGCCAATGCGATCAGTGTGTACATACCGTGTTTCCATTTTTTAAAAGAACCCAATCGTATCCCTTCCTCTCCCTGTGACTCTATGTATCTAGTCTATGAGAGGACAGGAAGGAATATGAGACAAACTTACAGAGACGAACCGTACAAATGTTGAAGACTGTCTGCAATAATCTTATTTACGTCCTCAATAATCACTGCCAGGCGACGTTCAGCGTCGAACAGACGACGGATGTTAAGGTTCAAGCTGAGTACCTCGAACATTTTTTCCATCTTTTCCATCTCTTCCTGTGCTGGCATATCGCCGCTCATCATCCGCTGTTGCACTTCCATTTGGCGTTCACGGAAATCGTCGAGCATTTTCTTGGCTTCCGGATCAGTCTCAATCAGCTTCATCGCTGACGTAATTTCCTCTACCTCTTTGCTTTCCTTCAATGCTTTCGCTAAATCATGGGCTTTGTCATAGATATTCATGATTGTTCATTCCTCCATTACAAGTTTTGTGTCAACATTTCACATTGTCCGTCAATCACCAAGGTATATATGTCCTCATATGATGAATCAGTGCTATTACAGCCCATTCACGTTTCCCGTTACTTTCAAGACATCAAGTTGCTGCCCGGAAGGAGATCCACGATGTCCATCAAAAAAACAACGATTCAAATCATCGGATCGGGCATCTTGCAGGATGACGTACTCATGGTCGGCGAGTCCCTGCTTCGCAAATGGAAAATATCCGCAGGCCACCCCGTTCAGCTCGCCTTCGGTTCGTTCCGCCAAGAGGTTACCGTCATATCGGTACCCCGATACAGCGGTCTACGCGTGGGAAGCGTGCTGGCCCGAAAAATGGGGCTTCATGCCAGTCATGACAGTTGTAATCTGCGAGTAACCTACAGCCGAGGCCGCCGGACACTTCGAGTGGGCCCACTTATTAGCGTGCTGGTTAGTCGGGACTATCCCGAACAGCCCGACAAGCCTTTCGGGTCGATCACCCTGTTCTGCCGTGAACTAGTCGGGGAATGCCGCAGACAAGGAGCATATGTGTATTTCTTCACCCCGGAGCATATCGGAAGTCAGCCCGGGCGAGTTCAGGGATGGGTGTATGACGGAGGCTGGAAAAAGACGGTCATGCCTGCCGGCGATGTCGTCAATAACCGGCTTACCTCCCGTAAACTCGAGAACAGAACTAGCGTACAGCATTTCATGAAAGAAGTAAAATCGCAGTACGGCACGGCCTTTTTTAATGAAAAGTTTTTGGATAAGAACGAAGTGTTTGATGCACTCAAATCGAATTCTTCCCTGCGCAAGTATTTACCCGAGTCCCACTTGCTGCAAACCTTTGCCGTTTTCAAAAAAATGTGCAACCAGTATCCCTCTGTTTTTCTCAAACCCGTGCGCGGGAGCCTTGGTAAAGGCATTATGCGCATTAACAAGCAAACCGATGGGACCTTTTCGGTGCTATCCACGACAGCGGGCACACCCCGAAAGCAATCGTACGCTAACGTCGATAAACTGTACAAAAGCTTAGCGGGAAAAATGAAATCAACACGTTTTCAGCTGCAACAGGGTCTTACCTTGATTGATCACGATAAGCGTCCGGTCGATTTTCGCGCGCTTGTACAAAAAAATGCGTCTGGAACCTGGACCGTAACATCCATTGTCGCTCGGATCGCAGGAGGCAGCCACTTTGTATCCAATCTGGCAAGAGGCGGTACGCTCAGTACAGTCAAGGAAGCACTGGCCAAAACCACGCTGCCCGCAACTGTTAAATCGAATGGTCTTACCTCTCTCAAAACAGCAGCACTGGATATCGCAAGCGGAGTAGAAAAGGCAATTCCCGCCCATTTCGCGGAATTTGGTATTGATTTGGCGATTGACAGCACGGGGCGTATCTGGTTGCTGGAGGTCAATTCCAAACCATCAAAAAATGACAATACACCGTTGAACGATCAGAAAACCCGCCCGTCCGTAAAAAAAATGATTGAATACTGCTGTTATTCAGCCGGATTCAAATGAATCTATCTCTTCCAGAGTCCGGCTGCCAAAGGAGCTGTTGTCGGTGTCTCTTGTTATGCCAGGCATGCTGGGCGTGCTTGTTAGCCGAAAGCAGGACGCTACTCCCCCTATTACCGAAGCCGATTTCTGCCGCAGGCTAAGTTTGTTGGGCAGGCGCTCTGGTATTAGCGTAATGGCGTTTACCGCCGAAGGAGTTTCACCTGAAGATCATTCCATACGGGGTTATGTTTATCGTGCTGGAGTATGGACATTCGGCCGCTTTCCCTTGCCGGATATTGTGTATAACCGCTGTCTCCATGTCCATGAGAGCCAGAATGTCAAGCGCACACTGGGAGACATAGCGGAGCAAAAATCGTGCAAGCTCATCTACTGGTCGCGTAACTTGCCTGGCAAATGGCAGGTATATCGCGCTCTGCATACGGTAGATAAAGTGCGGCCCTTTGTACCGCCTACGGCCCCATACCGGGATACGCTCCAGCTTGTGGAGTGGCTGCAACGCCATTCGGAGTTATTTATGAAACCACAGTCCGGAACACATGGCAAGGGCACGCTGTATCTCCGGCTGGCGGAAGGAGGTCAGGGACTGTACGTACAAGGCAGGAACTCCCAAAACCGCCCGTTCCGTCGCTTGTTTTCTGAATTGGATGCAGGATTGTCATGGATCGACGGTATTGCACACAAACGCGCCTATATCGTGCAGCCTTATTTGAAATTAACAAGCCAAAGCAATCATCCCTTTGATGTTCGCGCGCTCATGCAAAAGGACGGCAACGGCTGTTGGCGCCTGACGGGCTTTGCCGTGAGAGAAGGCAGAAAAGGAACTCTGACTTCCAATCTGCACGGTGGGGGCGAAGCCCATCCGGCAGAGCCTTACCTTCGTGAACAATTTGGCGTGGACAGCACACGTCTCATCATCGGGCAGATGATGGAGCTGTCCTTGACCATTGCCGGGGCGTTGGAGGAACGCTATGGTCGCCTTGGCGAGTTGGGAATTGATTATGGTATTGACCGGAGCGGGAATATCTGGCTGTTGGAGGTTAATTCCCGCCCTGGTCGGGCTTCCTTTTTTCAGACTCGTCAGCCAGAGTGCGCTTTTCGGTCGGTCAACCGCCCGCTCGAATATGCTCGATATTTAATGACCCATTCCAAAGCGACAGGGCCAAAGGGCGCGGGCGCCTCCCTTGAACATACGGTATAGGAGGATAAACAGATGAGTTTAACGCATTGCAATGTGCATTTCTCACAGCAGCCCGACAAGGTGGCGTATATATCCACTGCCTTGTTGAAAAGCCTTAAGTTATCTGGAGCCAAGTCCATTCGTTTGCGACTTGGCAAGGATCAGATTCCCGCAACAGTAAAACCCATTCAGAAGGCGGGACGTCATCTATACTTGACCTCCGGCTTACGCAATGCAATCCGTGTTCCCAAAAGCGGGTCTATCTATTTGCGGAATCTGGACGGAGATGTTCAGCTTGGACCGTTGATTGGAGTATTGTCTGATGCTACTAGCTCCACCACCCGCCCTTTCGGATCACGCACAGGCTTTATTAAGCAACTGTTGAAGGAAGGCAGCAAAAAGTCTTATATTTTTGCCTTCACCCCACGGGATATCAACTGGCAAAATGATACGATTAACGGCTATTTTCTGTCATCCAGCGGGGAGTTTACCCGTAAACTCGTACCTCTGCCGGACGTAATTTATAATCGTTTGCCGAGCCGTCGCTCTGATTTTTCCCCAGCGATCAATCAACTACGCGAACGCTTTTCCCGTAAACGAATTCCTTTCTTTAACTGGAGCTTTTTCAATAAATCCGATATCTATCATTTGCTAGAAAATAATCCAGAGGTTAACCGTTATGTCCCTGAATCCTATATGAATCCTAGCTCTGAACGTATTCGAGGTATGCTGGAGCGGCATCAATTTGCTTATTACAAGCCAAGTAGCGGCAGTCTCGGCAAAGGAATCTATCGTCTGTCCTATGTCCCCAAGCAAGGATACTATGTAAGGTACCGAAAAAAAAATAGCAATGTATTGCTGCGGTTCGCCTCTTTTAATTCCATGCTGAGGATGCTTCACTCCAATAAGGGGCAGACGCTAAAAGGCTACGTCATTCAGCAGGGCATTCAGCTGATCGAGATTGATAATTGCCCGATTGATTTTCGGTTTCATATGCACAAAGACGGTAATAACCAATGGGTCGTCGTTGGCATTGGAGCCAAAAAAGCCGGACGTGGCAGTGTCACGACCCATATCAAAAACGGCGGTTCCCTGATGACACCCGAGCAAGCGCTCGGTCGTGTATTCGGAGACCGGGCGGGTGAAGTGCTGCAACGTGCCAAGAATGTAGCAGTTACGCTAGCAGAAGCCATTGAATATCACCACCAGCATCTACTGGGTGAAATCGGATTCGATCTGGGCATTGATCAGGATGAAAAGGTATGGATGTTTGAAGCCAATTCTAAGCCAGGTCGATCCATTTTTCAGCATCCATCGTTGCGTGCGGAGGGTAAAGCATCCGTGGAGCATATTTTGGACCACTGTCTTTACCTCAGTAAATTCCGCAGAAAAGAGGAACTATGAATACCCGGGCGGAGCAAAAACCAGTTGTTGCTGTATTGACAGTGCACGACGATGAACAATTTTTCAAGGGAAATCAGCGAAACTTCAGGGATATTCTTGAAACGGGAACGCGCATGGGTTATCAGGTATACATTGTTACTGTCAGGGACTTGAAACTGACGGATGAAACAGTGAAGGGCTACATCTACAACAAAAACTCACAGATATGGGAGGAACAAAATTTCCCATCTCCACAGGTCATTTATAATCGTATCCCCAACCGTAATTATGAACTTAAAACATCTGTGCGCACAAAGCTGGATGAAATTGCACATGCCTCAGGCGTTGAGCTGTACAATCCAGGCTTTTTTAACAAATGGGAACTGTTCAAATGGCTCCGCACCTCGGAATCCACTCGTCAACTTGTTCCGATTACCAAACGATTAAGCAACCTGTCATCCTTAGGAAAAATGCTGTCTGCATATCCATACCTGTATCTCAAACCGGAAAACGGTAAAGCCGGAAAGGGAATTATGATCCTCAGATTCAACCCAGAGCATCTGATGGCATACAGGTTGACCATTCAACATGACAAAAAAAGCATAACCTACCGATCTGTATCCTTGTCTCGGTTATGGGGACGTATTCGCCGAGAAGCAGGCAACTCCCCTTATATCATTCAGCAGGGTATCGATCTAGCAACCTATCAGAAAAAGCCCTTCGATTTGCGCATTCTAGTGCAAAAAAATGCCCGTGGCGCATGGAGCATTACCGGAGTAGGTGCCAGACTAGCGGGTAAGGGAAGTATTACAACACATGTTCCGCGCGGGGGAAGTGTGGAGGACCCGTTTATGCTGCTGTCCTCACTCTTTGGACCTGAGGATAGCACAGATTTGCTGAATAAGGTTAAAAGTACGGCCATTCAGATTGCACGTCAAATTGAACGCGCATCCGGTCTTTCTCATGGTGAAATGTCCATGGATCTGGGCGTAGACACACTCGGGACCCTCTGGTTTTTTGAAGCCAATGCCAAACCGATGAAATTCGACGAGCCGGACATCCGTCAAAAATCACTTAGACGTATATTTCAGTACAGCTCCTTTTTGGCCGAACGAATGAAATAATCTCAAGGAAGTGGAATTATGCCGCAAATTAGCGATGTTCAACATTTGCCTGCCCGGAGTTGGGTACTGAGACGACGACAGTTGCTGTTTCTGGCTCGTAGCTCGGGCGGCATGCGCATTACTCGCAATGCTCTGCGGCAGTTGGCTGTTTTAACGCCGGAGCAATTGAACACCCCTGGCTCCTCCCTCCTGTGCGCATATGTGCGCACAGAGAAGGGGCTGCGGATTGCGGGATTTTCCCTCGCTCTGAATTATGGGAAGGATGCTTGCATCGTAATTGTTCGTCCGCTTTACCGGGGCCGCAGACTGGGCGCTAGACTGCTGTCCGCCCAGCTTCAACAGCTGCGCCGTCTGACGTGCAGCGTAGCCACCGACAATATGGCCAGTCTCAAAACCTGTTTTCGTGCTGGACTTATTGCACATGAAATGACAACTGGACCGACGGGGAAGCCCACGCTAATATTTTGTGGGAAGTTATCCGAAGATGAGCAGACGGCAGAGGAAGGTGGAATGCTGTGCCAAAACCTGTCCTAGGCATCATGACTTTGTATTTGAACAGTAAGAAGCAACTGGAGGAACGTGACATATATGAACGCATGATTGCAGAAGGAAAAAGGCTGGGGCTGGATATGTATGTATTCACTCCTGCGGATGTCCATAAGGATCGCAGACTGCTCCTTGCCCAAATCTATGATCCACACAGCGATAAATGGACACGAAAATGGCGAGAATTTCCGGATATGATTTTCGACCGCTGCCGAGTCCAGCGCAGTGAGCGGTATCGTCAATTAAAGAAATTCCGATTGCAGTATACAGACCTTGTTTATTTAAACCGACCGCTGAGCAATAAATGGGCCATTCATCAGCAGCTTGCGAGAAAGGCTGCCTTTCGCCCCCATCTGCCTGCAACAGAGCCGTTCGATGGATTTCATAGTGTAAAGCGAATGCTCAAACAGAATTCACTAGTATACCTCAAGCCAATTAACGGCACGGGAGGCCGCGGGATTTTACGCATTGAGCCTGTTAACAAGCAGAGCGGCCTGTATCTGATTGAGGGACGCAATCGCAAACGCCATATTATTCCTCAGCAGCGGGTACGTCTAGATCGTCTGGAGCCGCGTCTGAGCAGCTGGAACATGGATAACTACATTGTTCAGGAAGGCATTCCTGTGCAGTTGCCGAATGGCAGGGTCCATGATTACCGTATGCTGGTACAGAAAAATAGCCAGGGAGTATGGGAGCTAACGGGATGTGCCGGACGCATCGGGGCACATCGGAGTGTCACTTCCAACCTACATGGCGGAGGCAAGGCAGTGCCGATGAAGCAATTGCTGACGCAATGGATTCGTGATGAAGACCAGAGAGAGAAAATCATCAAGCAAGGGGAAAAGCTCGGACTGGACATTGCTGCGTATCTGGAAGAAAGCTATGGGGCATTATGTGAGCTTGCGCTCGATTTGGCAATCAATAAGGACGGTCATATCTACGTGCTCGAGGTCAACCCGAAGCCGGCTCGCGAGGTATTTTCACGCATTGGCGAAAAAGAAACCTATCGTCGTGCCATCACCAAGCCCATGGAATACGCCCTGTGGGTCTACCATACTCAGATTAATCCGAAGCCACAGACGGAACAAAAAACAGAAGAACAAACAGAAGATAAGACAGAGAGTAAAGCAAAGGAAGGCTCCGCCTAAGTGGCTGCCTTCCTTTGTTTTGTTATCTGCCCAACATCGTTTACATGTATTATTTATATGATACGCCACAGCTATTTATAACTCTTATCAATGCTTTCACAGTTACTCGGCGTTTTTATAAAGTGTAAGCAGCTGGGTAAAGTCCGTAATAATCGCATCGGACCCTTCCAACTCATCATTCACACCAAATCCAGCGTAAGCACAGCCGATCACGGTCTGTCCGTTCTTTTTGCCAGCTTCCACATCGGAGGAACGATCTCCGACCATCCATACATTCGAAATATCGTGCTTGCTCAACAGAATTTCTAGCAAATTCACTTTGGAAAGCGTACTGTATTCCCCAGCGCTATACAGTCCTTCAAAAATAGGAACCATTTCATACGCAGCAGCAATCCCCTTTACGTAATCCTCCAGCCCGTTACTGGCTACGAATAATCGGACACCTTGCTCATGAAGTGCCTGGAGTGTTTCTTTTACATGTGGATACAGAGCATGACTTCCATTCTTCAACCCCTCCAGCTCCAGCTGAAGCAACAACTCGTCCGCTCTTCTGTGAGCTGCTTCACTGGCTTCTGGCATTACTCTTCTCCAGATTTCATCCAGCAGCATACCCAAACTATTCAAAATAAGCTCCTCCGGAGGAGTCTCTCCTTCATAAAGCCCTTCGGCGCGCAGCGTATCAAACAGCTTTTGATACGCAGGAAGCAGCAGCGTCTCCGTCTGAAAAAGTGTACCGTCCATATCAAATACCATAGCCTCAGGTTTCTTCAACACAGGTGCATTGTTCATGTAGTTATCAGTCATTCCTTTCCTATGTAAGTTTACACTCCGACCCCTCTCATGATAAGCAATAAGAGAGGTCCGTGTAAACCTCATTGCGCATACCGTTAACTCTTATATTTTTTTAGAACGGTCCTAAAACAATGTAATCCGCCCCACATATCTGTGTGTAGAGCTCCTCGTGGAAGCTTGAGATCCACACCACTCCAATACGAAAATCCCGCTTGTTCTATCCATTGTTCCATCGCTGAAAGATCTACTGTAGGGTAATCAAACGTCAACAGAAGCATTCCGTCATCCCGTAAAGTTCGATGAAATTCACGCAAGGCCGCCAAAGATTCATCGGGCGTTAAATGCTCCAACACTGAAATACATACAATTTTGTCAAAACTGGCATACTCATAGGGCAGGGCGGTCAGATTGGCATGGGCGGAGTGGAGCCGAACCGGTAAAATCTCCTGAATGCGCTCAGCGGCCTCCTCTCCAATATCCCGCCGCACCTCGGCCAAGATAGCATCTACAGAAACGATTCGTATATCCAGATCGCAGGCATAGACCTGAGCGCAACGGCGGGCCAGCTCAAATTTGAATGGATGAGGGATACCACATGCCGCATCCAATACCGTATCTTGCCCAGACATAAATTGGAGACACCACTCATACTCATATGGACGACTCCACCAGCTTTGAGGGAGTCTGTAAATCATGTTGGACGAGTTGGGATCAGAATATACAAAAAAGCGTGACAGATACGGGTCAGCCATATTCATGAATGTAGCCTCCTCCTTTGGAGATGTTTAGATTACTTTTGCTACACAGCATAATTCATGACCCCGTTTCTCGCCTTGAAGCTTAGCCAACAATCCCATTTGTTCCGTAAAGGCAAGCTCACCGTACAATGGATGTGCTTGCAGCAAGGCATCCAAACCAGCAGGAAGCTGGCGGGTGAACAAAGCCACCGGACGCAAGCCGGACTTTTCCAGCAAGAGCGTCAGCGTATGATCTGAATAATGGTACAAATGATCTTCCTCCGTAAATAAAGGTGAGTGAACGCCGTAAGCCTCGTTGGTAAACGAGTTTTTATTGGGCACCGTAATATATAACGTTCCGTCAGGTTGAAGCTGTTCGCACAAATCCGTCAAAAATGCGACTGGGTCCGCGATATGCTCCAGCACATGCCAGCATGCGATGGCTTCGTATGGGTGCTCCAAAGATAAGTCCAGTTCTTCCTCTAAACTTTCGGCCTCAATCCCTTCCTGAGCTTCATGAGCTTGGTAAATTTCCACTTCCACAGATTGTTGTGTTTGAGCATCTAATTCTGTTTCACCGTTCCAATAGCCGGGTAATAAATCTACCTCATATTTGCTTTTGGCGTAGGCACGCGAGTCACTGGACGGCTCAATGCCCACTGCATTCCAGCCAGCTTGAAGGGCAGCATGGATAAATTCTCCGGTGCCTGAGCCAATCTCTAGCAATTTTCCTTTTCTGGGACTGAACATATCGAGCAACATAAGTCCAAAAAGAGCATGATCCCCATAGGTGGACGCCGCTGCACTATCCCGCATAGCAACCCAATTGGCATTATAAATCTCTGCTATCATTTCCTCAGACTGAATATGATCCACATCCTTACGAAAAACCAATCCACAGGAGCCGCATCCCATCAAGGTAAAGCGTTGATAATCATGAAATACTACCGTGTCAGATGAGCCACACAGTTTGCATTTTACACTCTGCTCTGCTCCTTTCCCCTTCTCCGTAGCATAAAAGGTGTCCTTGGTTTCACTTTTTATTTGTGGTTCGAGTTTGTTCATAACCTGTACACTGGCCACCTTGGCGACATCCGAGGCGTCCACCTGATGGGCAGGTTCATATTCTGGTGTAGGTTCTTTTTCTGTATTTTTGTTGTCCTGATCCACCCAGAGCGTGAGTTGTGGGTTCGAGTCCAGAATTGATTCATATTGCTCTTTCCATCCATAACGAGCACTTGGGTCAAGCAGCTGGTACCGCTCAAATTTAGCCATGCGAATAGCAGGTGTATACCAACCCCAATGCTGAATACGGTAGTTGCTGATCTCTGTGGGAAGATCAAGTATATTTTCGGGTAATCTCCCACAGTGCAAGGACTGCTCCCTCCATTTATAAGGGAACCCTTCTTTATATCGAATTAAAAAAGGACGGTAATACCGATGAGCCTGCCAATATTCATCATCACGGTAATGCGTGGAAGACCACATATCAAACAACCTGAAACAAATCGTATCCGCTGTCGTTCCCGCTAACAAAGAATGTACCCCTTGGGCAAAGCGGGATTCGAACATTTCGTCAGCATCCATGCTTAATATCCATTCGGGAGAGGAAGCCAATGTTTCTCTCCACTGCTGCTTTCGCAGTTCGACTTCATTGGTAAAAGAGGGTGTTTCATTGCGGATCAGACGCAGTGGGATTCCTTGTAAGATTTCCCGGCACAACTCTCCGCTATCGTCATGACTACCATCATCAATAATGACTGCTTCATCAATGTATTTTCGGTGGCTCAGCAGCACGTCTGTAAGCTTGTGATCTGCCTCATTGTATACCGTCATGGTCAGCGTCAATTTAGGATTAGAGACAGGCGGTGTATAAAGCTCACTTTGTCGTGGACCAGTGAACGTTGGTGGTACAACAAACGAATCCGCTGTGTACTTGGCAAAGACAGCAGTTTCGTGGAGATGATCGGGTATAACTGGAGGTTCAGGGAACTTAGGGGTTCTTGAAGATGCTGAATGATTGAAGGCTGGAGAGCTTGGAGAAGTATCGGAGTGTTCCGCATGTGTTACTTGCTCTGAATGGTTCGATGTAAAATATTTTAGGGTGAATAATAGCTGTTCTGCCTTCATTCGATCGGCTTCCCGATATAGATGCATTGCCGGATAGTGTGTGTCTACAAAAAGTGGAAATCCATATGCAGCCGCCCGAATACAAAAATGTCGATCTTCTCCCCAATAAGAAACGTTTTTGATTTTGCCAAAATGAATTCCTGCTTCCAGCGCCCGTCTGCGGATTAAGGTGCAAGCGCCTAGACCACCCACCTCATACAAACCAGGAATATGCAACTGGTGTATAAAATGCAACTCACGTTGCGCTCGCTCCTCTTTCGACAACACTTCGCCATCTTCACGGTGAAACAAGTTATATTCATCACTGACCCACACTTGAGGCAATAACGGTCCTTCCGGTTGCCAACGTGTCCAGAAAATCTCTGATACGATGTCCTTCTCCGTCTCCACCAGCCTGCACAAGGTACGAGAATGGAGAACCAGGTCTGAATCGACCAGAAACAACGCGTCATAATTGTGCTGAAGGGCATATTCAATAAGACGATTTTTAAAGCCAGCCACTTTCCAGACGAGAGCAGGCGGCCAATAATGAGTGTGCTCATCACTACGATTCTCCACTTGCTGCGAGCCTGTTAACAAGGGCAAAACCCGACCCGGAAGCCGATTGGAAAATTCAACTAGCCACTGACTTGAAATCGGATTGTCATTATCATCGACAAACAAATAATCCGGTAGCACGTCAGGTGTCTCCAGGCGCTCCAAGGCTTGAAGAAACAAAGACAAAATTTCCGGCTTCTGGTGCACCGGGCTGCCGATTAGTATACGCATGTGTCAACGCCTCCATCAGGCGGAAGCCTCATAACCGTTCCCCTCCATGTCCTAACGCATACCATAATTGCGACCAAGCGATTGGGAGTGAGCGTGGTATGAATGGACTTACACCTGGAAATATCATTGAAAACGACAACAATACAAAATACAATCTCCCCATTCAACGATAAAACCCATCCTGTCGCACGTCCTAACCCGGAATGTCACGCACATCGTTCAATCCATTCTCTCCCCCCAAACATCCAACTTGATTTTCTAATTTATTAGAACAGAACTGAATTTATGATCATCATCTCCTCTACACGTTCCATCCGAATTCTACATAATGAGCAAGCTATCCTAATAAAATGGGAATTATACCAAGTTATTTTGGAGGGACAAAGAGCATGGTAACTGTCAGCTTATGTATGATTGTCAAAAACGAAGAAGAAACCCTTCATACCTGTCTGGAATCAGTCCATGACCTGGTGGATGAAATCATTATCGTTGATACTGGATCTACCGATAGAACCCAAGAGGTCGCTGCAGCATTCAACGCTCGGATATACAACTTTGAGTGGTGCGATGATTTCTCCGCTGCTCGCAATTATGCGTTTGATCAGGCCACGCAAGAATATCAATTTTGGCTGGATGCCGATGACATACTGGAAGAAAAAGATCGACTATCCTTTCTCACCTGGAAAAAACAAGCCACCCTCTCTTATGACAGCATTACAATGGATTATGTGCTTTCCGTAGATGAACAAGGACAGCCGTTGTATAAGCTCAAAAGAAACCGAATTGTACGGCGTGATCGCAGATTCAGATGGACCGGATTTGTTCACGAGTTCCTGAATGTAACAGGCAGCATCTTTCACAGTAATATGGCGGTGACTCATAACAAGACACGCGCTTATACTGACCGTAATTTGCACATATATCTCAAACATCGGGAGCAGGGTACCGTATTTTCTGAACGAGATCACTACTACTTCGCCAATGAATTATATGATAACGGGCGCACGCTAGAAGCCATTCAGCAGTACGAACATTATCTAGGGCTAAATCAAGGATGGATAGAAGATCGGATTGCTGCTTGCTTTAAGCTTGCGGATTGCTACAATCGTCAAGGACAAAAACAGGAGCAACGTATGGCTTTGCTCCGCACACTTACCCTCGATGTACCACGCGCTCAGTTCTGCTGTGTTTTCGGCAATTTGTTCATTGAAGATGAACAATATGCTCAAGCCATTTATTGGTTTCGTCAAGCGACGCTGATCGAGCCCCCGCAAGATGTGATGGCCTTAACCAATTCGTCGTACTATACCTGGTTTCCACACTTGCAATTATGCCTGTGTTATGACCGAATCGGTGACATCGAAAAGGCAAGATCGCATCATTGCATAGCCCAGTTGCACCATCCTACTCATCCAAGTGTTTTATATAATGAACAGTATTTTGCACAACTAGAGCAGCAGAAATAAGGAAGACGAACAATGGCTAAAGGCAGGGACCTGCCAGTTCACGTTCGGGTTTTCCTGCTCCAGAGTTAATATCCATGCTAGGCGCACTTAAAAAAGTCGATTCCTTCTGGGAATCGACTTTCTTGGTTTGAAAGTCGCTCGTTTTTATATCATTCCAAGTGTTTTTCGAACCACGTGAGCGAATCCTTCAGGGCTTTTTCCGGATTCATAACATACCTTTTATCCAATAATTCCAGACCTAGATATCCCTTATAATCTATACTGTTAAGTTCCTTTAACACTTCCACCATTGCTAATTTTCCTTCTCCGGGCACCAGATGTCCTCCAGGATTACCATCCACAAAATGTACATGCATTAAATTATTTTCCAGTTCCCTTATAAAATCATGAATGGTATCCTTTCCTGTAGTTTCCATCACATCTGTATCCGCTAAACCTTTTAAATAAGGACTCCCAACTTCTTTTATCATCTTGGAAATGTGCTCGACTCTATTAAACACCTGTGTAGTAAAAGAGGTAAAAGCCTCCATAGGAAGGTAAATCCCCTCTTTTTCTGCTGTTTTACATATTTCGCCTAAAGATTCTCTGCACCATTTCCACATTTCTGTCTCATCAACATCCAAGTATGCGATGCCTGTGGTCACCAACACTTTGTCACATTCCAGCAAAGATGCAGCTTCGATATGCCGGCAAAAAAAATCTACACTTCTCTTTCTATACTCCGAATCAGGATGGCTGATGCTTACCGGGTAGACATACTGCTCAGGGGTAAGGCAGATCGTCTTTAACCCTCTTTCTTTTACTTTTTTATTTAATTTTTTTATATCCTGATACGTAAAATAGTCTAAATGGAGATGTGGACCTGAAGCCCACAATTCAATATTATGGAATCCAAGCTTTGCAACAGAATCTAAAAAATACTCCAAAGAATATCTCTTATAATGATAGTTTGCAGCCGCAATTTGTGAGATCTGTATCATAATAATTAGATACCTCCTTTTTACACAACGCTATATTAAAACGCTTCCAAGTAAAGTAGCTAATATTACAGATAAAATAATATTAATCATTCCAGGTATCATAAAACTGTGGTTCAATACATATTTACCAATTTTAGTCGTACCCGCTGTATCAAAAGATATGGCAGCAAGACACTGAGCAGATACTGGTAAAAAGAAGTTTGCATTTACAGCCATCCAGGCTCCAATTATGATGTAGGTAGGCAAATCAAGTGCAATGGCAATAGGTATCATAATTAACGTCGTGACACCTTGACTTGTAGTTAAAGCAGCAACGATAAACATGATAACGGCAAGCATCCACGGATGGCTATTTACAATCGTAGCAACATGATCTTGAATAAAAGCGCTTTGTCCGGTAATAAAGGTACTGCTCATCCAGGCTAACCCAAAGGCACAGACCATAGCCAGCGCCCCTGCCCTAAATATGGGTCCGTTAAGAATCGTTTCAATCGCCGGACGGCATACGATAATAATCATAGTAGCGCAGACTAGCATAATCATTTCAATGGTATGCGGCATTGATAGACTAGTAACCTCGCCATTCAGCACCCAGGATGGACGCAGCTGAGTAAACATGCCCATAATAACAATGGCTAAAACCCCCATCAAAAAGAGAACAACTGCGGCTTTCGCTCCTTTTGAAGTTTCTTTTTTCTCAGCCTTCTTTTCTGATTTTTCAATTAAGCCTTCTGCCAATCTATGCAAATATTCCGAATCTTCAGATAATTCTTTCCCTTTACGCAACGTGCACACCGCACTTGTAATGACACCTAAGAGTGTAGCAGGTATGGAAATGGCCAAGATAGTTCCCAAACTTACTCCAAGGGGTGACATAAATCCAATCATAGCAGCAGTAGCTGCTGAAACCGGTGAGCAAGTTACTGCCTGCTGGGAAGCAATGATACTATTTGAAATGGGTCTTTCCGGCCTGATATCATTATCAATGGCAAGCTTATTGATAATAGGCAATAAACTATATACGACATGCCCGGTTCCTGATAAGAAGGTAAATAACCAGGATATGATTGGAGCTATTATTGTAATATTCTTAGGTGACTTACTAAGCATTTTCTCTGCAATCTGGACGAGTAAGTTAAGTCCGCCTGAAGACTGCAGCGCAGAGGCAGCCAATACAACCGCTAAAATGATCAGCATCACATCAATGGGAGGAGCCGCTGGTTGGACATGAAAGATAAATACAAAAATCGCTACGCCCACTCCACCGAGCAAGCCCATAAAAACATCGCCAACTCTAGCGCCGAAGAAAATGAGTAAAAAGATGATCAATAGCTCAAACCAAAACATAAGAATTCTCCCTTTTTTTGATTTTACGAACTTTACCGATCTTTCATTATCTACAAGGGCGTAGCCGCCCTTTACTGAATACGCTTACAAAATTCTTATCATGCTTATTCTTCCGAGTCCAAACAACGAATGGGTGTGCCGTAGCCAAAAGCTCCGTTTATCTGGCATATTTTAGCCGCAAAAACCGCTCCTTTTTCCATGCTTGCTTTGATACTCCGAAGCATATCCTCATCTTCACCGTAGAAAATCTTTCCGGCATTAGAACTTCTAATCATCTCTACAATAAAAGCGGTTATATAAGAGTCACCCGCTCCCATCGTATCCACGGTATCCGTCAATACCGCCGGCTGGTGCATCCATTGATCTTTATAGAGAGCAACTGATCCATTTTCTCCCACAGTTCCAATCACTATTTTAGAACCGAATTTCTGTGCTTTTAGCATTTCTCTTTTTCTTTCACTTTCCGTTAAATGACTGCATGAAAGGAATGAAATGTCCGCATATCGGCATATTTGTTTTAAATATTCATCATTCCAGCGTACCGAGAAATCATAGGAGATAGGCACATTCGTTTTTTTTAATGTTGCGAGATTCTGCTCTATATAGCTATTTAAACTGGTATGAATTACGGAGAAATTTTTAATGTAGTTCAAGTCATTTTCCGTAAAATCCCATGCCTTTTCCTTTGCAATACCGCCTTTATTGGAGCCCAGAAATACACGATCACCGTCTTCCAATGTAACCCGCGCATACCCATTTTCCCCTTCAAAAATCCGGCAATGGTTACGTTCTATCCCTAAATCGTCTATAACCTTTTGAATATACTGAGCTATATGATCATTACCAAACTTACCTAAATAAGATGCCTCCATACCACACATTCTGGCATACGCACAAAAGTTCAAGGCATTTCCACCAGGGTACATCATACCCTGGTGGACATATTTATCTACTACATTGTCACCAATGCCAATAACCTTATATTGTTCCATAAGAATATCCCCTCTAAAGGTTGCTAAAAGATTAATATTCAACCTTCCACATATATCTACGAGTTGTAAGCGGATGCGCTCTTTCAATGGCCAAAGCTTGGTTATAAACGGGGTAAACATTATTAAATAGAGAATGATTGAAGTAATCAACCACAGAGCTGTCAATGGTAGACAGTCCCAAATCCTTTGCGTCTAAAACCTCTACTCTCTTGGTATAACGGTTAAGGAACTTTAACGCTCTTTCATCTAAAGGTCGGGTACTTCCTTCAGAGACCTGAATGACAAATGGTATTTCAGCATCAGTAATCTCAAATGGTCCATGGAAATATTCACCTGAATGTATGCTGGAAGAGTTAATCCATTGCATCTCCATAAAAATGCAGATGCTTTGCATATAGGCAGCCCCGTAGCCAGCTCCGCTTGCCATGGTGTAGATTACGGAATCATCTTTATGATTTTTCGCAAAAGCCAGCGCACGCTTTTCCACGTGTTTGCATGCATTTTTAACAATTCGATCTATTTTTCCTACTCCGTCCAGGAATTTTTCATAATGCTCATATCCCTCAGTCTGATTTAATACCTCTACCGCCGTCATTAGTGCTTTCATGGTTTTCTCGCGGGCAATATCTTTGCCATCCCCAAATGTGTACTTCACCACATAGTCTGCTTGTTCTGTAATAGGAGAATCTTCAACCCATGTTAATGCAATAACTGGAACTCCTGCTGTTTTACCTAATTCTGCGGCCTTCACAGTCTCTGGTGTATTACCTTTATGTGATGCCACTACCAGTACTGAATTTTCTCCAAATGCTCTAGGTGTGTTATGCACAAACTCATTACTGGTATAGAGACCTACCTTAACTTCCTTTGCTTCTTTTTCAAGAAATGTTTTTGCAGGATAAAAAGCACCATAAGAACCACCGCAAGCTACATAATATACCTGCTTTATACCGCCAGCCTCTTGTTTATTTGCTAAAATTTCTTCAATAATTTTTTTGATTTCCATTATCATTTCCTCCTTGTATGATACATTTTCTTGTTTTTCATTCCACACCGGTGTATGTATTGGAATGTTATAAAGAAACAATAACACAAAACAATACATGAGGCAATAACACTTTACTACTTTTTCTAGAGTACTGCTTCAATTCCCCCGATTTTTAAAGGATAAACCCCTTATTGCAAGGGCTTACAAGCTATTCATAAATTGTATATGCTGTTATAATATAAGCATGCTGATATAAAACAATATAATACATTTATAAAAACTTGATTTGGAGGTTGAACTGCATGATTGATCATTCAGAATCTTCACCGTTATATAGACAGCTGCAAGAAAAAATTTTAGATTCCATCCACAACGGTACCCTAAAACCAGGAGACAAACTCCCTACAGAATTAGAATTAAGTGAAACCAATAATGTGAGTCGTGTAACTGTCCGTGCGGCACTTGATTCACTTACCTCTGAAGGTTACTTGGTACGGATTCCGGGAAAAGGAACATTTATTACAAAAGATAAAATCAAAAAAAATGTCGTAGAGACCATTGGATTTAGCGATACTTGTAAATTACAAAATAAAGTGCCTGGTGCAAAAGTAATAAAATGCGTGATTGAAGATGCTACAGCATCAGATCAGGAACATTTAGGTTTAATGCCAGGGGATAAAGTAATCAATATAGAAAGAATCAGGTATGCTGACAATGTGCCGGTATCTGTAGAGTATTCACGTTTCCCTTCTTCTTTTTCTTTTTTGTTACAAGAGGATTTAAATAATATATCTCTTTATGATATTTTAAAAAATAAACACAAGATTACATTTGGAATATCAAGAAAATATATAGTTATGGAATTTGCCTCTTTTGATGTAGCCACCTATTTAAATATTGAGGAAGGCTATCCTCTGCTGTGTATTAAAAGTACCGTTTGTAATCCAGACGGCCAAAAAATCCATCGTTCCAAGCAGTTGATATTAGGGGATAGGTTCGAGTTGATTGTTTAAGATTATGAACAGATGCTTTTATGTAGATTTAATCCTAAAAAAGAAAGGCCACCTGCATTTGCAGATGGCCCTCCCTACTAAATTCCCTTAAAATACTTTCTTCCGGTCTCTTTCCCCTTTCAAAATTTCGACTGACTCACGGAAACGCAGCGAATGAATCACCTCACGTTCACGCAGAAACTTTAAACTATCCTGCAAATCCACATCATCTGTCAAATCAATCAGCCACTGGTATGTAGCTCGCGCCTTTTCCTCTGCCGCAATATCCTCATATAAATCCGCAATGGGATCGCCTTTGGCTTGAATATAGGTCGCGGTAAAAGGAACCCCCGCCGCATTTTCATAAAATAACGCACGATCATGTGCCGCATAATGTTCGCCCAGACCAGCCGCTTTTAATTGCTCCACACTCGCATCCTTCGTCAGCTTGTAAATCATCGTTGCAATCATCTCGAGGTGGGCAAATTCTTCCGTCCCGATGTCATTCAGTACACCAATCACTTTATCCGGAATGGTATACCGCTGATTCAGGTAACGCAAAGCTGCTGCGAGCTCTCCATCCGCTCCCCCGTACTGCTCCATAAGCAACTTGGCCATGTGAGGGTCGCATTTGCTGACACGTACAGGATATTGCAGCTTTTTCTCATATACCCACATTCATGTTCCTCCTTTATTAAAGGTTGTACCTGCTTATACCTGCCACGGCCAAGGCGCTTGACTCCACTCCCAAGGATACTTGGAATAAGCGCGACCAAAATTTTGCAAAGGCCCATATAGGAGCTGGTACTCGTTGGCAATCGCCGTTCTTTCCTGTGTTAGCTTGTTGAACTGTTCGATGGCCTGCAAATCATCCGGGTGTGTATCCAAATACAAATTCAGCTCTACCAAGACAAAATCCACCGCTTGGAGCTTCTCCAATAGCGCATAAAACTGGGCATCAACTGGCTTGGTTTGAGATGTATAGCCCTGAGCCGGGGGGATAGCTTGACTATAACCCTGGGCTTGGTTTTGGTACTGGTTCTGAGATGGATATGGACTCTGAGATGGATACGAATTTGAAAAAGGGTTTTGAGACTGATTCGGCGGTTGTTGACCACTCTCATACTGAACTTGCTGCTGAAATTGATTTGGGGACTGACCCTGATTTGGATTCTCCATATTATTCGCCTCCCCCCTGGTTTCTCCTAGGCTCATAAGGACTGAAAAGCAATGGCCATAGCGTTCCTTTCGTCAGCGCCTCTTCTGGACTGAATTGCGGCAGACCAGGGGGCTGAAATTGTATAAACAAGTTTGGCGGAAGCACATAAGTCTTGCATAGAATGGGCGGACACGGATCGAACGGGCCGACAAACGGGGCATACTGACCTTGCTGTGGAAATTTCACGGGCCGGGACCTCCTTTAATTGATCCATCTGCTTTACTATTCAACATATGCCGCATCGCCCAAGTCTCGAACAAAAAAATGGGTTCAAAGAAATAAAATTCAAAAAGAGCCTTTAAAACCACGATAATGTGGATTTAAAGGCTCTTTCTTCAGCACTCTATATAACTTACATATCTGAACTAATTATACCTATCTCTGTGGATCAGGACTCCTCATCGCTAGAAAGATTATCTTCATTGACCAGATCAGGTTTGCGGTGAATTTTCACTCTCATGATGCGAAGCCTTGTTGCTTCCTCCACTTCAAAGGTCAGATTATAAAACTCTATTTTCTTCCCTTTCACCGGACTGCCTTCTAATTCCTTGAACAGCCAGCCTCCGATGGAGTCCACCTCGTCGTCTTCAATGTTCACTCCAGTCAAATCATTCACATCCTCAATGAGCATACGACCGTCCACAGAGATGAAGTCTTCCTTCATTTCCACGCTTGGACGTTCATCTTCAAACTCATCATAGAGATCCCCGACGATTTCCTCCAGAATTTCCTCCGCTGTCAGCAGACCGGCGGTTCCGCCGTATTCATCCACCACGAGAGTCATTTGGGAGTGCTTTTTCTGCATAAGGCGCAGCACATGACTTACTTCCATAGACTCAGGCACATTCAGAATTGGACGCACCACTGAGGCCAGATCCAGTTGTTCGCCCTGCTCGGCTAACAGAAGATCTGTAATATGAACAAAACCGATAATCTGATCTTTATCCTCCACCGCTACCGGGTAACGGGAATGCTTGGTTTCACTGATAATCTTCAGATTTTCCTTAAACGACAAATTCGTGTACAAGCAATCCATATCCGTACGCGGCAACATGATTTCACGAGCAAGCAAGTCGGAAAAATCAAAGATATTATCCATCAGTTTGATTTCATCCTTATCGATTACACCGCTTTTGGCGCTCTGATTCATCAATATACGGATCTCTTCCTCCGAATGTGCCGCTTCGGCTTCACTGGCCGGCTGAATGCCGAATGCCCGTAACAGCATGTTTGCGGCAGCATTCAACACCCAGATTACAGGGAGAAAAACCTTATAAAAAAGCAGCAAGGGCGCCGATAAAAACAACGCTACTCCTTCGGTCTTTTGAATCGCCAAAGACTTGGGAGCCAGTTCGCCCAATACAATATGCAAAAAAGTAATTACGCAAAATCCGACGACAACGGATACCGTTGTAATCAGTGTACCGTCAGTTACACCGAGTTTGTGCATGAGTGGCTCTATCAGGTAGCCGGATATTGCTGGCTCACCAATCCAGCCTAGCCCCAATGAAGCCAGCGTAATGCCCAATTGGGTGGCAGACAGATAAGCATCCAACTTTTGGTTCACCTTTAGCGCATAGCCTGCCAGGCGATGCCCCTCACTTTGGAGCTGCGTCAATCGGGATTGGCGCATTTTGACCAGCGAAAACTCTGCGGCCACAAAGACACCATTTAGAAAGACAAGCAGCAGTACCAAGAAGAGATTCACCCCTAGCAATCCCCAATGAAACTCGGTATGACCATCCAATACGAACTCCCCATTTCTTTAGTTAGCATTTTGCACCATTCGACTTGCAAGCTATTCAATTCAATATTTATGATTGGAAACCTGGAATTGGAATCATGTAAAAATGCTTATAATTGCAATGCTTTTCTTGATTTAAAGTCTACACCCTTGTAATACATATCCGCTACGAGTAGATTCGGCCCGCAACAGGCAGCCGCATCGCAATGACAGTTCACGGTCTGATTCAGCGGATGCTCATTCAGCCATTCACCGAAAATATTGTCCAGACTGTTCTCCTGAATATTTCCGAAAGCTGGAATGTCTGCAAAATCCGTCACATATACGCTACCCGTGAACATATTCACATTTACACGGTTTCTTCCGTCTGGATCATTACGCACCGTAATATTCGGTTCTTGGCGCAAGCGACGAAGCAATTTACGGTCTTCCTCCCGCTCAGAACAAGCAAAGAACGGTAGTGTACCAAATAACATCCACATGTCCTGATTTCGCACATCCAGCAGCTTATCAATAGAGTTCCGCATATCGTCAAGGGACAGTACAGGCAAGGCAGAAGCAAAATTCGATGCGTACATCGGATGAACCTCATGTCGGCGACATCCCATTTCGTTGATCAACTGATGAATGCCTTCTAGCTTCGTATGTGTCCGATAATTAATCATGGACTCAGCTGAAATGAACATCCCCATTTCGCTCAATCTGCGTGCATTCTCTATCATTTTTTCATACAGGCGCACAGCACCCGCGCGTGGAGTCGGACGTCCGGTATTTGCAAATCCCACTTCATAAAAATCGTCTGCATTTAAATAATTAAACGATATATGCATGACATCCAGATACGGAAGCATCTTCTCATATCTTCTGATATCCAATGTCAGGTTGGAGTTAATTTGCGAACGAATACCGCGCTCTTTAGCATACTTCAACAGCGGAACGATCACATCGTCCACTGTTTTATCAAGCAATGCAGGTTCTCCGCCTGTAATACTTATTGTCTCCAGATGCTCAACTTCATCCAGCCGCTTCAGCATCAAATCTAAAGGAAGGAAAGGGGCCTCCTTCATAACCAACATATCGCCGACAGCGCAATGCTCACAGCGCATATTACATAAATGTGTTACGGTCATTTCCACACTTGTAAGCAAATGACGACCATGTGTACGCAGTGAGACAATCGGGTCCCACGGATCATACGTTGGCGATATTTGGGGTAGTGTGTTATTTTGTAGAACTGTCATTATGTTTTCACCTTATTTCTGTTATTAACCTCAAAAGACGTATAATTATCATATCATGATGTGTAAAGTGCCTGCATGCTTTCTTCCACATCCTCTGCTAATCTACGCGTACTCCTCCGAAAGGGCCGGTAGCAGCGCCTAATGTATTTGTAATCATAACCGAAAGGGATACGGACAAATCCACATCATAAGGCGCCTTCAGTTCCTGCCCATCCCGGTCTCTTACAATACGAATGACAGGCCTTTGCGGGATTTTGGGATGTATACGCACTACGACTCCCTCTTCCCCTGTGTTGAGCATTACAGAAAGCCCCAGAGGGTAAATAGCTACACAGTCACGAAAGGCTTCCAGCATCCGCTGCTCATACAGCGTTCCTGCCCCGGCGTATAGCACCTCCATTGCTTCATAAGGCAACAAAGCCTGCTTGTAGATTCGACTTGCCGTCATCGCGTCATACGAGTCCGCCAGACCGATCCATTTCGCATATTCGTGGATTTGGTCCTTTTTCCAACCGTGTGGGTATCCACTACCGTCAATACGCTCATGATGCTGTAATGCACAATGAGCTGACAACAAGGGAATCCCGGGTTCGTCTTTAAGTAGCTTATAGCCGATCACTGTATGTGTTTTCATATGCTCATATTCCTCGTCCGTCAATTTACCTGGCTTATAGAGCACTTGAGGTGAAATCTTCATTTTACCGATATCGTGCAGTAATGAACCTATCCCTAGCTCCATGAGCTGATTATTATCGTAGCCATTGGATATCCCCAGGACTAGTGAATACAAGCATACATTCAAAGAATGATGATACAAATCCTGATCCGCGGCCCCGATATCCATCAACATAATGATGGCATCCTGGCGGCCTCCAATATCGTCCAGAATGGATTCCATGACCTTATAAAATGACTTGCCAAAATATTTGTGCTTATGATCTACGGAGTAGGATGACAAACCCTGAAACTGCTTTTTGATTTCCTGTAGCGCCGCCACCCTTGTCTGTTCATGGATCATCTCGGGTATGACGATATCTTCTGTCACAGCATCCTCAATGTATACATATCCAATTCCGACTTGGCCTAGACGTTCAATCAATCGCGAAGTAAGCTCAACACCTTCCGAGAGCAGCACCATTCCATTTTCATTGTATATTTTTTTGCCCAGCTTCATGCCGGCTCTCAATAATGTAACAGGTACCAGTCGCAGCTTAATCCTCTCCCGATTGTTTTGATACCTGAAGCCACCTAGCTGCAAAACATTCTTCCATCGCGCCCGGACGCTTCAACTCCATTTCAATCAAATCCCGTAAAAATTCTGGAAGCATAAATCGGAGATCTGTTCCGTTCGCAAGCACCTTATAGCCTGCTTTGAAAGTGAACATATCCAACGTGCCCACTGTGTATTCCTCATCTTCTTCCAAAGGTTGACCCGCTACACGAATGTCCGTCACTTTTTCATAAGGAGCACGGTCCGGATCAAACTGAATGGTCAACCCTTCCACACACATCGTGCCCAGCACTTTGCCTCTGAAGCCAAATCCCGACATGGGCTTGTCTGTAAATTCAGGCAGCAAAGATTGCTCTAGGGCCAACCGAATGTCTCTTCCCCGCAACTTCATAACACAGGGATTAATCGGCGATGGGCATAAGGAATGCAGTATTCCTTTGCTAATATCTCCTTGAGGCAAGGGGCCAAGCAGTTGACCTGCATTGACGAGGGCAATTTCGGTTCCTGTAAAATGGGACACCGATTGTGCCAGCAAATTCCCGAAAGGGGACTCCTCATTATAGGCGATCTCCAATTCCCGATCTGTTACTGCTACCGTGCTCTCCATGGCGCGTTCTGCTTGTCTGCGATGCAACACAATGGCCGATGCCACTTTTTCGTCTAGCAGCGTCTGATCCATAGGAACTACGCCGCCTGAGGTAACTCGAAACGGTTCAAGACTATGGTTACGGGTTAGTGTCACTTCACCGAGCAACGTTCCGAACTTCCCGGCCCCACATAGAACGGTGTTCCCGATCCGAAGCGGTTCCTCCAGCACATGGTGGGTGTGACCACCAAGAATAACGTCAATCTCAGGAAACTGGGACGCTAATTTCTCATCAGACGGTAAACCTAGGTGAGACATCACGACCACCACATCCACCTGCTTTCTGAGTGCCGCGATCTGCGTCCCCAGCACCTCAAACGGATCGAGCACGTCCCAGCCCAGCAATTGATAAAACTCTGTAAAAGGAGCCGTCACACCTAGTAAACCGATCTTGATTCCTGCTTTGTTTAGAATAACGGATTCCTTCATCCACGAAGGAATCCTCCCCGTAGCACGCTCTGTTAGATTGCCACATACGACTGGACAATGAATGCCCGCATATGCCTGTTCAATCATATCCGAGGTAAAAGTTAGTCCCTCATTGTTACCGATCGTAATTGCATCGTATCCTGTCAGATTAATCACATCCACATTTGCCCCACCGAGCGTTCCTTCCGTTTCGGGGGCCATCCGATCCATGTGGTCTCCTATGTCCAGTACAAGTAGCGCATCCCCTGATGCAGCTCTTCGTTCATTGATCATCGCGGCTATCGAAGGCATACTGCCAAAATGACTATGGATATCATTGGTATGCAAAATGGTCAACGTTTGCCGAGTCGTCATCTCCATAACCGCCCTCCTCTATATTTTATATATCGACTTTGGAGCTTCTAATGTTTAAGCATACCATGTTATTTAGCAATATGGTACATATGAGGTGGACATAGATAGTGAAAATCATTGACATTGCCTTCTATATGTAACTCAGAGGAGACGGGTCCTTGGGACCTATTTTACAGCTTGGAATAATAGTAAATTAGTCGTTGTCATCCCATATAATTCTTGATATATTAAGTTTGTTTCGTATTTTCGACAAATTTACGACAAGGAGGTTAGCACATGAGAGTTCACGTTACCGATGCCAAGCCGGGAGATCGCCTCAAATCCGATACATACAATGGGCACGGTGTACCTGTCTTGATTCAGGGCACCGAGCTTCAGCATGACGATATTTCCAAGCTCATTATGCATGGTGTCGATTATATTGACATTGATGCTGGTTCTACGAGCATTCCGGTTGGCTTTGCCCCCGATGTTCCTGCTTCCCCCGAGTCCCTCAAACGCGCCGTTCCCCTTATGGAGCAAACGATCAGTGGCTTTGAAAGCATGTTCCTCGAAGCTTCCTCAACTGGAAAATTTGATGAACATCGAGTTGATGAGCTGTTCGCCCCTCTTGTTTCAGAGCTGGCTCGTCAAAAAGATGTCGTATCTCTGCTGTTAATTATGGAACGGGGAGATCACTATACCTATAACCATTCTCTCCAAGTAGGTATACTGTCATATTACATTGCCACTTGGCTTGGATATACAGAGGAAGAGGCATATGCCGCGGGCAAAGCTGGATATTTACACGATATAGGCAAGTCCATGATACCGGATGAAATTTTAAATAAACCAGATAAACTAACACCTGAAGAATTTCATGAGATGAAGAAACATTCTCTGTATGGCTATGATATTATTCGCAATTCAACCAGCGATGATATTTCAGCAATTGTCGCCTTGCAGCATCACGAACGCGAAGACGGAAGTGGATACCCCCACGGACTGTTCAAAGAAGAGATTCATCCTTTTGCCAGCATAACAGCTGTTGCCGACGTATACAGCGCGATGATTTCCAACCGTGTGTATCAGACAAAACAGGAGTTGCTCACCGTATTACGCGAGCTGCACAGTATGAGTTTTGGACATCTGAATCCAGAAACTACCCAAGTGTTCATCAGACATATGCTTCCGAATTTTATTAATAAGCAGGTTCTATTGACTACAGGCCAGACAGGAACTATTATTCTGAACAATCCTGTGGATTACTTCAGACCCTTAGTAAGAATTAACGATAATGAATATATAGATTTGTCAAAGGAACGCCATGTATACATTGACGAAATTTATCTGGAATCCTGATCTGCCACTGCCACCCGGCGTTACTTTGTTTGTACGGAATGTTTTACCGAAGCACAGGCTACACGAATAAAAAGAGACTGTCCTTTAATCCTGAACTGTGACCCCATTTGTGGGTCCTTTTGAAAAAGGGTCCCTATTCATCAAGCAGCAATGAGATGACTTCTGTATTCATCAGGAGTCATCTTTTTTAATGTCCATTGGAACCGTTCGGTATTGTAATAAGTGATGTATTCGTTGACACGAACTCGCAACTCTTGTAGGCATGAGCAATCCTTGAACTCTAATTCATCCTTCATATGCCCGAAGAACGTCTCCATAGAAGCATTATCCCAACAGTTTCCTTTGCGTGACATCGATTGGTTAAAGCCAGCTTTAGCGATCATGGAACGAACCTCAGGATGTGTGTAATGGAATCCCTGATCAGAGTGAAAGATAGCCTCCGGATGGACTTCCCCGCCTAAACGGTTAAGCAGTCGCTTCAGTGTTTGTTGGACAAGAGACAATTTCAAAGAAGAGGACAGATAGTGAGCTAAGATTTCTTTTGTTGCACCATCCTTTACACAGGACAAATAAGCCCGCTGGCCATTTCCATAATGCATATAAGTAATGTCGGTTAGCAATACCCTTTCAGGCTCTCCATGGTCAAACCGACGCTTCAGGAGGTTCGGGCAGGTGCGGTGCTCTTGTGTGGCTTTAGCCATTTTACGATAGGGATTCGCTTGACGAATCACAGCAACGAGTTTGAATTTCCGCATCAAACGGCGAATTTTCTTGTGATTCATAACGATTCCATGAAGACGTTCTAACCTCATCTTGATGACCAGCGCGCCAGCCTTCCCTCGAAGTGCATCAAAGTGCGCCTTCAGCAGTAAAAAGTCTCGTTCATCGGCAGCTTCTCGAAGCTGGCGATGTTCTTCTGCCGCACACCAGCGATAGTACCCGCTCGTACTTACCTCAGCAAGCTTACAAAGATAGCGAATCACACGTCTCAATCCATGTTTACGAACAACTTGATTGATGAGCTGAAAGCGCTCGGAAGACGCTAGTAATTCATTGTTGTCTTTGTGCCTTTCGAGCGCTTCTAGCTTTTTTAAGAGTTCATTCTCGGCTTCCAAAAGCTTGATACGTGCCTCAGCAAGACGGAGTTTTTCCTCAGCCGATGGCTCACGACTAGCCGGTCTTCCTGAGCTTCCCTTCCCCCTACGCTCTTCCAGCAGCCCCGCATCACCTGAAGAAGCATATGTTTTTCGCCAACGATCCAGACATCTTTTTGGCGTCTCCTGTCCAATGAGTTCGACGTTAAATCCTGCCTGTACGAAGATTTCCGTGGGTGTATGCCCTGCTTGATTGGCCTGTACGGCTGCAATCTTAAAGGCAGGAGAATACGTGATATTCTTCTCTGATACGCGAAGAACGGATGGATTTGACTCCAGCGCCTTGATCTCTTGCTCCGTAAAAACTCGTCTGATTTTTCTCATAATTCTTCATCCCCACAAACTTTTATAATCTGATTAAAACACAAAAGACCCGTAAGAGGGCACTTTTTTCAAAGTGTCCATCTTACGGGTCACAGTTCATCCGTAGGTTTTTCCTACAAAGGACAGCCTCTTTTTGTATTACAAACATTAGCCCAATTACTCTGTATTGCTTGTTTAATCCTAGGAGTTAAGATCTTGTAGGCCTGGGCTATGTTCATTAGGCAATTCAGGCATATACGGAAGAGGAAAGCCTTCTGGAGGGTCAATGACACTCAAATCTCCACCGTTTCTGCTTGGCGTTTGCCCATTGAATATTTCTCCAATACGGGTAGAATCCAATCGAAAATTAAACTGTGCATTGTGAAAGCCCATTTCAACATACTTCCGACATTCTGGATACTTGTTAATATCGTAGTTTGGAACCGGGAACAATTTGCCCCAATCTACTCCAAGTGTCTCTAACGCTTTGGCAAACGCATTTTGATGAGCATTATCTCGTACAATCAAAAAAGCTAATGTTTCCCGGAATGTTTTGTTCGAGCTCATTTCGTAAATTCGGGATTTTTGCAGAACCCCTGTAGATTCGAGTACGAGATTATCAAGCAAATCACTAATCAGATTGCCGTGGGAATAGACATAACTGCCTAACCAAGGGTTACCACTTGCATCAACGGGTAAGGAACTTTGAGCTCCCATAATAAAATGATGAGGATTGGCATGTTTTATCGCTTCATCCAAAGGAGCATGATCAATTCCAGCATCGCCGGCTTGGTCTTCGCCTGAGCCAGTCAGAAGTTGATTTATGGTATGTTGGACCAGTTCAACATGACTAAGCTCCTCTAGGAAAACTCCTCGTATCAAATCCCTATACTGCACAGCATTACCACGAAAATTATTACTTTGAAAGAAAAACTGCATCATCGTACGCATTTCTCCAAATCGACCACCCAATACCTCCTGAATCACTTTTGCAGCAGCTGGGTCGGGTTTATCGGGCACTATTAAGTTAATCAAATCTTCTTTATAAAAATACAATACCAAAACCCCCTCAGAGCTTTTATTTTGAAGTAAAACATATGCTACCCATTTTTATCATTTTTATACAAGACAAAGAAACAGAAAGGTTATTATTATGCAGGCTCCTATCAGTCTAGTATTAGGGATATTTGTTGTTAAGCAGCTCCTCGTTTTGTTGCGCATTGAATGGGTTAATATAGCTTGGATTCACTAAACTGCTTTTAACCTATAGGAGGACTAATTATGTTTAGACATCAAAAAGAGTTGCAGTTCGAAGTGAAAGTAGAGCGACCTGACCCTCTATTTGCCCGACAGGTACAAGAAGTTTTGGGAGGCCAATTCGGAGAAATGACCGTGATGATGCAATATTTGTTTCAAGGGTTCAACTGTCGCGGTGATGAAAAATATAAAGATATGTTAATGGATATTGGAACAGAAGAAATAGGGCATGTGGAGATGCTGTGTGCTTTAATTAGTCAATTACTTGATGGGGCTAAACCAGAAGATCAGGAGCAAGCTGCCAAAGACCCTGTTACAGCTGCCATTATGGGGGGAATTAACCCGCAACACCTACTCGTCAGTGGTCTGGGCGGATTACCTACTAATTCAAATGGAGTTCCATGGAACGGTTCTTACATTGTTGCGAGTGGTAATCTTTTGGCAGATATGCGGTCCAACCTGCATGCAGAGAGTCAAGGTCGATTGCAGGTAGCAAGACTATATCATATGACCCAAGATGAAAGCGTTAGGGCTACATTGCGGAAAATGCTAGCACGCGACCGCTATCATCAGTATCAATGGCTGGCGGCAATCCAAGAATTAGAAGAAAAAAATGGTGTTGTGGTACCGGCTTCCTTTCCTCCTGAAGCAGAGCAAGAATCTCAGCCTGAGGCATATGAGTTTTGGAACTTGTCTGAAGGCGAAGAATCTAGTGAAGGTCTGTGGGCAACAGGAAGTGCACCGGATGGAACCGGGAGCTATGTATACATCTCTAACCCCGTTGCCAAAGGCCAGATCTATAATGCCAAAATACCAGCAACCGAGTTACATCATGACTTAGACCATAAAACTTCAGATAAATAAACGTGTAACAGACGAGCCTTCCCAACATTAAAGATTGCTTATTGGTGACACTAACCATAAAATGAAACAAAAATATATACTTACAGTGCACATAAGACGGCTTATCATAAAGCACATCAAATTACAGCTGATCATAAGCAAGAAGTATAGAATCAATGTAAGACCAAAAATCTCTGCCGACCAATTATGGTTAGCAGAGCTTTTTGATTTAGTCAAACTACCGTTCATTAAACAAGAGGTGCCTCAATCAATGTTGCGAAATTAAACTGGTGTACATGACCATCATTTAATGTAGTTTGGCCCGTAACAAAATGTACGTGTTTTCCATTTCCGACTGGAATAGCTGGTCCTGTTCTAATCCTTCTCAGATTATGAAAGTGGTTCACGAAATCAGTTTTTGTAAGATCAATTTCGTGGACATGACTTCTTCCAACTCGAATCGCTTGCCCAGTAACACCTGCAAAGCGGTGGTTATGTCGGTCTGCACCTTCTTCAGCCAGTTTGGTACTACCTTCAAATTCATGTACATGCCTTTGTGTCTGTTTAGAAGAGATTGTCTTCTTCTTTACTACAGGTTTATTCTTCTGCATCTGTTGGTTGCCTCCTTATGTTTATGTCGCTCACAACATCCTATTAAGCAAACATACATAAGTGCTAGGCAACTATCTGCGGTCACAGAAAAAATAAAAGAAGACGAACTTAAAAAGTTCGCCTTCTACACTACCGCTCAATTGGGGGGATTAATGTTATACGCACAGCTAAATTAACAATTTTTCTTTAGACTTAATAGCTTTCGGTATCATGCGTGGTATCACATTTTACTGAAAGCTTAATTTTTTTCTACTATTATATATAGTGTTTTTTTGACAATTAACATTCATCCTTTCTTTTCCCATCCAGTACCTCCTTTAAAACAAATATTAGACAGGCGCTCCATCCAGAACCAAAGTAGCTCGTTGGCCTTTAGTCATTTCTACTATGTATTTACGCAAATTACTTTCCAAATTCACAGGAGCGGTTAAAACAACCTCCTTTCAATATTGATCACCTGACTCTAGAAATAAGCTGTTTTCATACTCCAGTAGCCATTATTGTTTTACTAAGAATGTCTCTAAGAAATTGCCTAAAAATCATTATCAAGTATTTTGTAACATCATCATTGGTCAGCAATTTCAAACTATGATCTTTCCAGATGATCTTGCACGTCTGTTCTTCCGTTGAAATTCTTACATATACGCCTGTCACGCTGTACACTTTCATATTTTTTATAATTATACTCATAACAAGCGTCTCGTAATTTATCAGTAGAATCAGATGTAATAAATTCAATATGCATCTATGCATCACCTCGCCCTTTATAGCGGTTTTGTCACACAATCCAGATTACACCACAAAAAGGCTCTAGGTAAGTCTGGAGACTTTACTTTTATTTTTCCATTAATTCATTAAATATCTCTCTATCTTTGGGAGTAAAGTCGGAAATCCGTTTCTTTTTCACGTATGTGTTGGTATTTGAATCCAATTTAATAAAGCTATTTTCACCAACCACGTATACGATATTTTTTTTTATCTTATATGACACAATATTATCAACAGCTTTTTCCAGTGGATCAGCAAGATGATTATAAAGTATTAAAGGGTCTTGCGGCCCCCCTCTCAAAATTTGAAAAGTCCCGTCACCAAAATATTCTACGGTATCTTTGCCTGATGGGTATTTATACTTCGTATTATCCCCCAAATTCACTAAAAAAATTATAGTAGTAGTTATAACTAGTAGAGAGAGCAAGATCAAAATAAAGATATATCTACGCTTCATCCGCAATTCACACCTCACTTCCAAGCTTTTTTTGTATCAGTAACTGTTACATAAGACGTATACTCATTTAGTGTTCCCCATGATTCCATTAAATTTGTTAGGTTTGCTGCAGCCCAACCAAGTTTGTTGTTCCCAGTAAACATTTGTTTAAAATTATACTCAAAATTATAGACATCAGAATACGTTGTAGTAATTTTCCATTGCCCGTTTACATATGTTCCATCTATTTTGTACTTCATTTTGTGAAAAGCATTATATAAATCTCTATCACTTTCTAATTGCTCAGATCCATTATAAGAAAAACTTTTAACTTTATTAGCGTTAGCTTTTTTGACTTCTTCATTAACTATTGCGATGTGCTCTTTAGATTTTTTAATTTGCTGTGCCTCATACGACCACTCGTTAAAGTGTAAATTTCCTGGTTTGTAGTCAAGTGAATGTTGAAGTAAATTGGCTGTGATGTCCCCGTACTTCTTTCGAGCTATAGGAACAGCTACTAATGCAAATGCTTTACGATCAGGATAATGTATTACAGTATCTGTTGAATCTTTTACCTTCTCTACGCCTCGCACCCAAGTCTTTTCTAGTTCTACCATCGGATTTTCAAACGGAAAAGTATTATTTCCTGCATACACTAACATATTCTTACTGTATGCACCTTCCAATACTTTTTTCGAGGCATCAGACTCATCCTGTTCTCTTGTTTCCTTAGGTTCTACCTGAGGACTGTACTGTATTTTTCCCAATTGATCTTCTTTTTGTTTTAAAACAAGTTCAAACTCAATGATCTCTTTACTGGTATCAATCTGTTCTTGATACTCATCTACGTAAGCGTGTGTAAACGTAATATCTCAAATTGTGTTTTCATTTCTAACGATTTGGATATTACATTTGCGATAGTAATCTTCAGTATCAGGTTTATATTCTGTGCTTGCCCATGTATACAGCATGTTGGAATTATCCGCATTGTCTACAACTGAAGGAAGCGAATGAAGCGGAATTTTGCTTCGAATATGTAGCGAATGAGCCAAGTTTGGAGACTTAGCTGAAAGGTTTATGGAACTATTATTCTTATAAGTAAAGCCAATGATCTCACCTTTTACAAACTCGATTGGTTCACCACCGGATTTGGAAGCACCTCTCTTATTGCTCATGAATCTTACCTCACAATCCTCTTTATTGTTTGATTAAAACACAAATGACCCGTAAGTGGGTCACTTTTTTCAAAGTGTCCATCTTACGGGTCACAGTTCAGTTAAGGTTAGCGGGGATTTGCTTTACTTATGTATAAGCCCCTCCATGCTGTACTTGAGGCTCTATGCCATGCGAATGAATAGGTACAGTAACAATTAACAAAAAGCTAGCCGCGACGATCACCAGTGCCATTTTTTTTAACATTGTTCATCCACACCTTTTCAATAAGATTTAAAAATTTTTTTTGGTTTCAAGACTCGCATGTTCTCGAAAATGTAAAAAGAGCCCCATACAATTTATGAAATAAGTCTCATTATTTAGTGTATGATAACTTACCATAGAATACATCAAATGTTTAAAACCATCATCGTAAGAATTTCGATGTAAATAATAATGGGCCAACTCATAACCACACCACGCAAAATAATCTGGTACCACTTGTTGAGTATATATATCACTTGATGAGTGTTGTGATAATGAAACAATGTCAGTTTCAAATTGTTTAATTATATCACTAACGTCGATATCATATCGGTTAGCCGTTATCATAATGTTCAGTAGTTGAATAATCCGATCTTCTTGGGTTGTATCCTTCGCTGCGTCGATGTATTCAATATATTCTTGCAGGACCTCTATATCTCCGGATAAAAGCTTATTGACAATAATATTAGCTTCTGCCCAGTACCTAAACAAACCAATCCAGTGTTGGGTATCTTCGTCTGTCTCTTTAACCCAATCTAAATTAGCATAGGCGTATGTATATTGTAGAGCTTGGTGGTAATCGCCTTGGGCTTCGTAGACACCTGCACACAGCAGGTCAGCATAGGAAATGTATACAAACAATGGACGGTTTAGCTTATCAGTACATTCAGTATGTTCTCGACTCTTATGTTCGTTTTTCAAATTATATTGAATTTCCGCTTTAGCCCTCATTAATTTTGCTATTTCCTCTACCTTGTCCCATTTACGCAGAGATCTGTACACGTTAGCTAAATCCTTCAGCGCGTCAAGCTGTTCCATTTCATCAAGACGTTCCACAAAGGGTTCAAGTAGCGTTGCTGCCTCGAGATTACGGTTTTGATCCTCTCCAACTTGAATTGTGAATATACGATATTGGCAGACTGCCAAGCGTTCAGAATGTTGATATCTCTCCGCTTCAGCTACTCCCTCATAGAGTATCAATGCCGCTTCTAATCGTCCCTGCGACAATAATCCTTCTGCAATTTCAAATAGCTTGGGTGAATACAGGAGATTGTCCATGATGGCTCCAACTACTCGACGGATCGCATCCAACCTGTCCAACTCCGCACAGCGAAACAAAAATGGCTCGATTCGCCTCATATTCGGGGGATGGTCGATGATGAAGTTTTCTATAAACAGATCGTAAAACTCTCCCTCTGGTAAACCCATAGCCTCAGTGATTCGGTCTAGCTGGTTAACAGACATTGACTTGTTTCCTGTTACAATAGCACTTATTATCCCCCTATTCATGCCTGCAAGTTGTCCGAATTGCGCTAGGCTCAAACCTTTTTGTTGTATATATTTATCTAATTCTGCTCGAATCGTAGGTGTATGCTTCATATCATATCCACCTTCTACACAGAAATTCCAAAACTTTTTATTATTGCATTCTATTGTCATCCATAATTTAACAGATGTCAATACCTTTCCTTTTTTTCATTTAAAGCCTTTACCTGTCCACGAATCTATTAAATATATTCATATATTCCATAAAAAGGTTGACGATATTAATAGACCCGTTTATGCTATTTATTGATTCACAAATATTTCAAGGAGGCGTTTTGTTTGAAAGTAAAATTTCTACCACAAGCTTTTCTAGCTGCAACGTTACTCATTTCTTTGGTAGTCGCCAGCCCGGCAATCTCTCATGCTGAGAAAGGGGGGAAAATCCCTGACCAAATGTTAGCGGGTACAATCATCCAATATGATGAGAACAATAACATGGTTGTATTGGAAAAAGGAACTCCAGTACCTGAACAGCAAAAATCTAAAGCTGCTATTGCCCCACTTACTGCTGAACAACAAGTTGAGCTAGAAAAAGAAAAACAACAGGATAAAGAGATCGAAGAAGCAACCAAATCACTGCCGGTATATCATATTGATAACCCTGATCCTCAGCCTGGTTTAAAAGTTATTTATGACGGCGAAGGTTTTATCAAAGATATTATCTTGCCTGATCAAAAAGAAATCAACTGGGACTTATACATACGGAGAATACGATAATAAAAATTAAAAATCGTGGAACATCTAGTGACTATGTTCGAGACACAGGGAGTTTATTATTTAGGTAGCACTTCTCAGAAAAACAGGAAGTAGGATGCGGCGTATATTATTATGATTTCACATCGAAAATCAAACCCCCATCTTTATACAAGAGGAGGGTTTCATCAATAAATTCATGCTGCTGAACAAGTAATTGTACTGATTGTCGCCATGCCAAAGAGCCGGAAAAGAAGATTCTCTCTCCGGCTTTCTTTATCTAATACCAATCACTAAATCTATTGCGGAACCTCTCTCACAGTCGTACCTTTGTACGCTCCTCTATTACTAGCTTAGCCAGTAGAGCATTTAGTGTTTACTTAGAAACTGTATCCGTATTAGTCTATTCCGTAATAACAGTTGTTTGATCGGGTGTTGTTGGCGCATTAATAGGTGCAGGGTCAGAAGCAGGACTTCTTGCACAATCCCTTAAAATCCAAGATGGGGGAAAGGGAATTACGATAAACTTGATGTAGACAGGATACTCCATCACAAGCAACTCTTAATTCCCATCTTTAACAGTCCCCGCTGGAGCATGTGATAGGCATAATGACTAAATGGAGCTGGTATTATCTATAATTCATTCACTTCAATATTTTTCATTGTACTTGCTATAATAATTCAAATTACAATACGAAAATTGGAGCCTCGGATAAGTAAAAGCACAATGTTGAAAGTGAGAATTGCAATAACAACAATAGTTCTTCTTATTGGAATCGTGTTGTATATAATTGACCCTCAGTGGTGGATCGTGATTGCTTTTGCAGTATTTGTCTGTATACTGCTTGTTATGCTTTTTGTAAATTTTTTGAAAAGACGAAGTAAATCACATTGATTTATGATTTCCTACTCATCGTTTAACAAGAGCTTTCGGGACTGACCCCCATTTGTGAGAAAAAGACAAGACACCCCGGCCCGTATACCATTTTGAAAACCCTGCCCCACAACCTGGACTAAAGATGGCGAAGGTCTTATCAAGGACATGATCCTGCCAAAAGAAAATAGACTGGCTTCGGATGTTTATGGACTTAATGCATTGCCACACGGAACACGAAACCCAGCTGGGGATTACAGATACGGAGCATCTAATAATGTAATTTCTATTAGTGGAGACAAGCATGGCTCTGTTATAGGCACAGGGAGAGGAACCAACTTCACGGACGAGCAAGGTGAGAATGGAAATACTCTCCGAAGATGTGACTGCGCAACAAAAGGAGACATTGATAATCCGGAGTTTGGGACAATAATTCGGGTAAGGAATACTGATAAGGATATAGTCCATGAATTTTCGAAGGCCGATAATGGGTCTCTTCCAGATGCAATCATTGATATTTGGAAAACGGGTGTAGAGGATCTAGGTTTAACATGGCATTCGTATACTTCATTTTCAGGTAGATATTCCTATAATTTCTGATATATTTATAGCAAAAAGGATAGGGTCTCGTGTCCTATCCTTTTTCCCTTTCGCATTATATTCAGTTTGATTCATCACTTATTTCAGAAAGGAATGCATCGTTTTGAGAACACGCCGCTACAAATTCTTTATACTTTCCCTGCTCGTGCCCGCTTTATTGTCATCCTGCTCCCCTTCTTATACCCCACCAGCAGAATCTGCTGTACCCCAAAAGACCCAATCAGGGGAAAAGACAGCTCTAGCCGGTCAGGGCCAATATCTATCCATGACCTACACACAATATGTGAATGGGAAGAACGCAGATCAAGGCATGGTTATGCGAGTTATGACGTACGACTTAAGCAGTAAAAAAATGACCAAGCTGGCTGATGTTCCGTATACCTCTCAATACCCGCTTTCTGTGGTGTCCTTGCCTGATCACAAAATTTATTATTCTGCTGATTAAGGGAGACCAATTATTTTAGTATGACTTGAATACCAAAAAAAGCGAACAGCTTACCGATAATTTGTTTGCCATCAATGATATCGTACCAACCACTCCGGATGGTCCCCTTGTTCTGGTTGCAGTCAAAAAAGGAGAACGGATACTTAAGACTATGTTCTATAACAAAACAACCCGTACCATGCAAATTATGCATGATGAAAATCAGGATGATACTACAACTTGGTCTATCACCTATAATCTAGCCAAAAAAACAATTTACAGTTCACAGTATTTAGATAAGGAGCACGAGAAACAAAGAGTCATCTCAAACCGAACACAAACCATCATGGCCCCTCCGGACAACAAGGTTACAGAAATCAATAGCGTCACCAAGCAGGAACGCTCTATCATCACACTGAAAAAAGAGAAAATATCATCAATGTCCAGCAGTAATGATAAACTACTTCTCGTAACTACCAATCTAACTAATCACAGCAAACCCGAGTATAGTCTGGTTGATATTGCAAAAGGTAAACGTACCAAAATAAAGTTGCCTATTTTAACCCGCCAATTTGTCTATATGTCCCCCGACGGCAAGGGTGTCTACTATTTGGGTAGCGCCTCTGAGAAAAATGAGGAGGAAGGGCGCGGCGTATATTATTATGATTTCACATCGAAAATTCAAACCCCGATCTTTATACAGGAAGAGGGTTTTATCAATAACTTCATACTGTTGAATAAGTAATTGTTCTGATTAGCAACATGCAAAAAAGCCGGAAAGGAGCAAGTCTACGCTATCTTTCCGGCTTTCCTTATCTGTTTAGTGTTTACTTTGTAACTTTAGCCGGATGATACCTCTGCCGTATCCTGAGTCAAGAAACCATTAAGCTTTGCAGCCAGACCAGATACAGCTTCCTTAGCTGCTGCCTGTGCTGCATTCTTGTTTGGCTGTGCTTCAGTAGCCAGTAGCGCTTTTGTTTTGGCCTTATACTCTAGATATGCCTTCTCAATTGCAGGGCCTTAACTCTACTTAGGATAATACGATACTCCAATCCAAGACCACTACAGATATTAGAGTTTCTGAATATTTTATGGTAATATCAAACTATCAGCAGAAATTTATTGAGGGAAACAAAAAGATGCCTAAAAGTAAACTTATTCTCTTTATATTGTTTTTTTATATAGGCTGGACAATTAAGGAGCTAACATTCCATCCAAAAATAACTGATTTGGAGCTTTATTTGATATCCTTCTTGATAAAAATGATTTTTTGGATTGGGCTGGTGGTCATTTATTTCGTATATATCGATCGAGTAAAGTTGCAACAAATCATTGACTACATAAAATTAAAACAAAATATCATCAAGGGAGTATTTACTGGCGGAATTATTGGATTATTATTGGTAGCAATCGAGGCTACTATCTTTAATGGTTTTAGATTGGACATAGGAATCAGATGGATTATTACACCGTTAACTGCATTTTCTGAGGAAGTAGTATTCCGGGGATTCGTTATGAATAAACTAAGAGACCATCGGGTAAAAGGATACAACTTTATACAAGCCATACTTTTTATGGGGATACACTTTCCAATAGGTATTATTTCAGGATACTCACTTCTTAACTATTTGACCATATTTCTCGTAGGATACATTCTTGGATTTATATATAAAAAGACTTCTTCGATATGGGCTCCAACGATTGCACATAGTGTCTATAATATTCTTATTTATTTAAGGCAATAAATGTACCTATTTCTTTTAGTGCGTCAATCCTTTATGTTTTTACCGATTATGTTGTTGAACCTGAGAAAATGAAGTTATAAAAGAATTGGCCTTATTATTAGAAGAAGTTAGAACGTTCGTTACGACTGTGAAGCTTAATGTTTGGATTATACGTTTAAAACTCCGATACAATATCCAACGGACTATTATTATGAATTTATATAGAGCTAACGTGAACAATAACTCAATAAACATGAACAGACGGTAGCCGATAAAGTGGCTGCCGTTTTCTCAACTAACAGGCTGAAATCTAAATTTATTCATTGACTATTTTAAAAATATGATTTGTTTCTAATTTTAAAGCATTATATGATGGTTTCAGACATCGATGTACTTTAAAAAGAAAGCGAAGAAAATATGAAGGCTAAAATTGAAAAAATACCCTCTTGTAGAATTGCATACATGAGACAGATTGGTCCTTATGGAATTGCAAATTCACAACTAATGGAGAAATTTAAATGTTGGGTTAAATCGAATAATTTATTTAATAAGACATCTATTATTCTTGGTATTGCCCAAGATAATCCTGCATTTGTGAAGCCGGAAAATTGTCGCTATGATGCATGTTTGGTTCTTCCTGATGATTACTGTGTTAATACTGATGAAGTAAACTTGAGCAACATTAGTGAAGGAAGATACGCTGTTTTTAAAATAAATCATACAGCAGAAGCTGTTCAAAAAGCTTGGACTGAAATATTCCTGGAGTTGGAAATTAAAAGGTTCAGCTTAGATGAAACCAGACCTATCTTGGAGCGATATACAGTTGAACTTATTAATAATCATTATTGCGAAATTTGCGTTCCGATTCAATAGACGTATTAAGGCATAGGATTGTTTCTGTTATTGAAGGCAGTCTAATACTAATTCCCTTTTATAAAAGTAAAAGCCCTCTGTTTGGTCATACCCCTGTCAAGTAGACAGAACTAAAAAGACATCTTTAAGCAGCAACCGTTTCTCGGTATTCAATCGGGGAACGGTTGTTTAATTTTTTCTGAAATCTATTTTCATTATAAAAAGAAATGTACTCCCGTACGTGTTGTTCTACCTCCGCTAGGGTTCCGGGTTTCGTTAAATAAATCTTCTCTGTTTTAAGATGGGAGAAGAAGGATTCTATACAGGCATTGTCTAGGCAATTTCCACGCCTTGAATGGCTCCCAAGCATGCCAAGCCGCTTAAGCTTGCGGTTAAACGGCTTGGAGGTATACTGAAAACCCTGGTCTGAATGGAGAATGACACCCTCCATGTTCACGTTCTTACTTAGAACGTCTAGCGTCTCGCTAACTAGAGCAAGGTCATTTCGTTCCGAAAGACGCCAAGCCACGATTTCATTGTTAAACAGATCTTGAATGACAGAGAGATATACAAACCGCTCTCCAGCTCGTATGTATGTAATATCGGTAACCAGCTTGGATAAAGGAGAATCTGCCTGAAATTGTCGATCTAATCGGTTGGCATTTACCACAGATGCCTGTTTGCCAAAAAAGCGCCGCTTCTTTCGAATGACGGAACGGATCCCTAATTTCTTCATTAGGCGGTACACCTTTTTGTGATTGACCAAGATACCTTCTCTACGTAAAGCAACGGTCATCCGCAGATAACCAAAATAGGGATGGATCCGGTGGATCGACAACATATGCGATTCCAGAAGCTCTTCTTCTTGCTTACGCTGCTGGGTTGTTTGCTGAGTCTTTCTCCATTTATAATATCCTGCCCGAGAAACATGGGCTAATTCAAGTAACCATTTCAACGAATATCGTGTTCGCATTCCCTCAATAATTTCAAACCTCGCTTCTTTCCTCGTCACTCCTTGTGTAGATTTGGATACTGCTTTTTTAAATATTCAATCTCCGCCCGTAGATACGCCATCTCTTCTTCCATACTGGAAAATTTCGTTTTGGGTCGTCCCTGTCTTGTGGTCGTTGGCTGGAGGTTCTCCCCCGCTCGATATTTCGTCACCCAGCTTTGTACTTGGGATTTATTACGAATGTCTAAGTGTTTCGTCACTTCACGAATACTCATATGTTCTTCGTTCACCAACCGGATTGCCTCCATCTTTACATCTAAGGAGTATTGCCGGAATGATTGTCCCTTTTTAGCCATGAAAAATCCCCTCCGTTCAACAAGATTAAGTCCATCTTAACAGATGTCTTTTCTCTCTTGTCTACTAGAAGGGGATAATACCAGTTTAGGGGGCTTTTGTGTATACAGTATATAATTTGTTTGTTGCTGGATAACTACGGATTTTATTTAAGGGAAGCTATAGCTTTATTTATTTGTTCTAGTTCAGTCTTATATTTAGATATGGAACTCATGGATTTAGACATACTCACGCTGTACTCTTACTAGAATCTGGAGCTACTATTAAATTTGTATCGAAACGATTAGGTCATAAGACCATTAAAACCACAGCAGACACATACTTAGACATCACTGAAAAAATAAAAGAAGACGAACTTAAAAAGTTCGCCTCCTATACTAAAAGGAAATCCGAGTCGGCACAAAATCGGCACGTCCCAGGTTTAACAGCTTAATTACCGCTAGTACCTTGTCTCACCAAGGCTTACCGCATTTTAACCGATAGAACCTTCCATTTCGAACTTGATCAAACGGTTCATTTCTACCGCATATTCCATCGGTAGTTCTTTGGTGAACGGCTCGATAAAGCCCATAACAATCATTTGCGTTGCCTCAGCTTCGGTCAGACCGCGACTCATCAGATAGAACAACTGATCTTCCGATACTTTGGACACCGTTGCTTCGTGCTCAAGTGTGATATCGTCATTCATGATCTCATTATAAGGAATAGTATCTGAAGTTGACTGATTATCCAAAATCAACGTATCACACTTAATATTCGATTTTGCACCTTGGGCCTGACGACCAAAGGAAGCTAATCCGCGATACGTTACTTTACCACCGTGCTTACTGATCGATTTGGATACAATGGTGGATGTAGTATCTGGTGCCAAGTGGATCATTTTCGCACCTGCATCCTGATGCTGGCCTTTGCCTGCAACAGCGATGGACAAGACCATCCCTTTCGCTCCACGACCTTTCAATATAACGGCAGGATACTTCATTGTCAGTTTGGAACCGATGTTTCCATCGACCCATTCCATGGTTGCATTTTCTTCAGCAACCGCACGTTTGGTTACCAGGTTGTAAATGTTTGGTGCCCAGTTCTGAATCGTTGTGTAACGAACGCGTGCATTTTTCTTACAAATAATTTCCACCACAGCACTATGCAGCGAGTTCGTGCTGTAAATTGGAGCTGTACAGCCTTCTACATAATGCACAAAGCTGTCTTCGTCAGCAATAATGAGCGTACGCTCAAATTGCCCCATGTTTTCCGAGTTGATACGGAAGTAAGCCTGCAATGGAACTTCACATTTTACACCTTTAGGCACGTAGATAAAGCTACCGCCTGACCATACCGCACTGTTCAGGGCCGCAAACTTATTGTCCGCAGGAGGTACGACTGTGGCAAAATACTCTTTCAGAATCTCAGGATGCTCACGCAACGCCGTATCGGTATCCATGAAAATGACACCCTGCTCTTCCAGGTCCTTTTGCATGCTGTGGTAGACAACCTCGGATTCATACTGCGCGGATACACCAGCCAGAAACTTTTGCTCCGCTTCAGGGATCCCTAATTTATCAAAGGTTTCCTTAATTTCTGTAGGAACCTCTTCCCACGTTTTCCCTTGTTTCTCGGAAGGTCTTACATAGTACTGGATATCATCGAAATCCAGCTCATCCATGTCTCCGCCCCATTTTGGCATTGGCATTTTTTCAAATTGCTTCAATGCTTTCAGACGAAACTCCAACATCCAATCCGGTTCACCCTTAATTTTGGAGATTTCTTTTACAATTTCCGGAGTGAGACCCTTACCTGTTTGGAAAATGGACTTGTGCTCGTCACGAAAGCCATACTTATACTCTTCCATTTCCGGTGCTTTCTTGGCCATGTTTCTCAAACCTCCTCTATTCTATTTAAATTATTTATCTTCATCTATTCCTTTACGCAGCGCGTTCCAAGCCAAGGTCGCACATTTAATGCGGGCCGGGAACTTATTAACGCCTGACAAAGCTTCCAATTCTTCATAATCATCAAATTCGACGGCTTCGCCCTTCATCAAAGAGGAGAAGCGACTCGCCATATCCAAGGCCTGATCAATCGTTTTTCCTTTGACCGCTTCTGTCATCATCGAAGCCGAGGACATACTAATCGAGCAACCTTCGCCAGTAAAACGAGCATCCTCAACTAAGCCGTCTTTCGTTTTGAGTTGAAGGGATATCCGGTCACCACAAGTAGGATTGTTCAAATCCACCGTAACAGCATCATCCTCAAAACGTCCGCGATTGCGCGGATTTTTATAATGATCCATAATCACGCGTCGGTACAAGTCGTCAAGTTGCATCGCCAAAATACTCCTTTGTTTGGATTAAGGCGCTGACCAGAGCGTCGATATCCTCTTCTGTGTTATAGAGGTAAAAGCTAGCACGTGCAGTTGCACTGGCTTTCAACCAGCGCATCAATGGCTGGCAACAATGATGGCCTGCACGTATGGCCACCCCTTTACTGTCCAGTACAGTAGCTACATCATGCGGATGCACATCATCCAAGTTGAATGTTACAAGCCCGACATGACGTTCAGCAGGTCCGTAGATCTTCAAACCATCCACTTCACGGAGACGTTTAAGTGCATAATTTGATAGACGGCTCTCATGCTGTGCAATGGCGTCCAGTCCAATGCTTTCCAGAAAATCAATGGCAGCTCCCAAGCCAACAGCCCCAGCGATAATCGGGGTGCCACCTTCGAATTTCCAAGGTAGCTCCTTCCATGTGGATTCATACAATCCCACATCGTCGATCATTTCACCGCCAAACTCAATGGGCTCCATGTTTTCCAGCAACGCCTTCTTGCCGTAGAGTGCACCAATTCCTGTAGGAGCACACATTTTGTGACCAGAGAAAGCATAAAAATCAGCATCAATGTCTTGCACGTCTACTTTCATATGTGGCGTGCTTTGTGCACCGTCGACAACGATGACTGCACCTTTGCGATGTGCAATAGCAGCAATTTCTTTGACCGGATTCACAACGCCAAGTACATTGGAGACATGCGCAATTGCTACAATTTTTGTGTTTTCTGTGACGGTTTTCTCCACGTCCGCAAGATCAACGCTACCGTCCTCTTGAAGCGGAATATATTTCAAAGTTGCACCAGTGGCTTTGGCAACCTGTTGCCACGGAATCAGGTTGCTGTGATGTTCCATCTGAGTGATGACAATTTCATCACCCTCCTTACAGTTAGCTCTACCGTACGAAGAAGCCACCAGATTCAGCGCGGTTGTTGTTCCGCGTGTAAAGATGATTTCCTGACTGCGTTTGGCATTCAGAAAACGGGCTACCTTCTCCCTCGCACCTTCATAAGCATCCGTAGCACGGCTACCCAAGGTATGCACACCACGGTGTACATTCGAATTATCAAATTCATAGTAGTGCTTGATCGCCTCGATGACCGCTAGCGGCTTTTGCGAAGTGGCCGCATTATCCAAATAAACCAGCGGATGACCGTTAATCTCCTGATGTAAAATCGGGAATTGTTCACGGATCAATGCAGTGTTCATTGGCCTAACTTCCTTTCAACAAGGCTTTGCAGCTGATGTTGAAGTCCTTCAAGCGGAATTTCAGATACGACAGGTGCCAGGAAGCCGTAAATAATCAATCGTTCAGCTTCTGCACGGCTAATTCCGCGGGACATCAAGTAATACACTTGCTCACGGTTAACCTGACCAACCGAGGCTGCGTGTCCTGCTGTTACATCGTCTTCATCAATCAGCAGGATCGGGTTAGCGTCACCACGTGCTTGCGGGCTGAGCATCAGAACACGTTCTGTTTGCTGACCGTCTGCTTTGGTAGCACCCTTTTCTATTTTCGTAATTCCGTTAATGATAGAAGATGCTTCTTCACGCATAACGGCGCGCGTAATCATCTGACTAGCGGAATTTTTACCAAAATGCTGTGCTTGTGTCGTATAGTTCAACTTTTGCGAACCAGAACCTACAGCAATAACCTTGGCATCTGAGTTGGAGCCATTGCCTTTGAGCACGGACATGGTATTGCTAGCTGTATTGCCGTTGTTCATTTCGCCTACAATCCATTCGATAGCAGCGTCATTTCCGAGCGTGGCACGACGAATGGAAATATCCGTTACTTGCTCTCCAAACTGATGCACTGTGGCATAACGTACTTTAGCGCCTGCATTCGCAACCACTTCTACCGCACCGTTATGAAGAACAGGTGCCGCCAAATCCGCAGATACATAGTTGTCTACGTACGTCACGGAACTATGGTTTTCAGCTATGAGCAACACATGCGGCGCAAACGTTGCAGTCGCATCATCCGTGAGGAACACAGCTTGAAGCGGAACGTTCAGCTCTACATTTTTAGGCACATAAGCAAATACTCCACCGTTCCAGAGTGCTGCATGTAGTGCAGATAATGAATTTTCTTCAGCTTTAATAACAGTATTCAGATGAGCTTTGACCAAATCAGCATGCTCTTTAACCGCCGTTTGCAAATCCGTGAAAATGACGCCTTGCGCCGCCAGTTCCTCGCTCAGCTTCACGTATACCGCACCGGAGTTGCGCTGGATGATCAGACCGCCCTCCTGTTGTTCTTTGACCAGATCAGCAATGGCTGCAGGAACCTGACCTACAGATGTAATGACCTCGCTCAGTTTATGTTGACCGTAATCGTTTAAATTCCAACGCTCGATTTTTGTTTTTTCAAATACCGGAAGCTCCAGTTGGCCTGCAAGCTCAAGTGCTTTTTGTCTGTCTTCGGCTAGCCAAGTTGGCTCGCCATTACGTTCGGACAGAACACGCAGTTGCTCGGAATCTACCGGAAGGATTGTTTGTGTTGTCATCAGTTTTCCTCCTCGCTTCCGGCTTACGCCTCTTGTCCTACAGTTTCATCAACGATACCCAGCTCTTCCTTGATCCAGTCGTAACCGTCCGCTTCCAGACGCTCTGCAAGCTCAGGACCACCGGATTTAACGATACGTCCTTGCATCATCACGTGTACATAATCTGGTTTAATGTAGTTCAACAGACGTTGGTAGTGAGTAATTACAAGGAAGCCACGGTCTTCAGAACGCATAGCGTTTACACCGTTAGCTACGATTCTCAAAGCATCGATATCCAGACCGGAGTCAATTTCGTCCAGAACGACAATTTTCGGATCAAGCATCATCATTTGCAGAATCTCATTCCGCTTTTTCTCACCACCGGAAAAACCTTCGTTCAGGTAACGGTGAGCAAACTCAGGATTCATTTCAAGCTCTTTCATTTTGCTTTCCATTTGGCGGATAAACTTAATCAGGGAAATCTCTTGTCCTTCTTCACGGCGTGCGTTAATTGCACTACGCAAAAAGTCGGAGTTTGTTACCCCTGCAATTTCACTTGGATACTGCATCGCCAGGAACAATCCTGCACGTGCACGCTCATCCACTTCCATATCCAGCACGTCTTCTCCATCCAAAGTTACTTTGCCATCTGTGACTTCATATTTAGGATGACCCATCAAAGCAGATGCGAGTGTACTTTTACCCGTTCCGTTAGGACCCATGATAGCGTGGATTTCTCCGCCCTTCATTTCGAGGTTAATACCCTTCAAAATTTCTTTACCTTCAATGGTCGCTTTGAGACCTTCAATCTTAAAGTTTGTAGCCATATTCGCAATACCCTCCAAAAAATGTAGTGTGGTGTCGAAATCAGAAAGTATATTTAAACAGGGGAGCCCCCTGATTTCAAGCAATATTTAAAAATTTATTTATAATCATTCTAAACTGATTCTCAATGATTCTCAAGTTATTTTATAATAAATATCTTTAAGGGTGCAACCAACAGACACACGTTATCCAACTTTCTTCATAAAATGTTCATCCTACCAAGCGCACAAATGACTAAATACATCCTGCGAATGATTATATAGTTATAGTGTAGTACAAAAAACCATGGGATACATCATCTCTTTTTTAGCCATAAAAACGCTACTGACAGCATGCGTCAGTAGCGTTTTACATGTAAAGGGTTATTTTAGAACGAAAGCTTGAGGAGTTAGCCCAAATAAGAGCGCAGCATCCACATATGTTTCTCCAGATCCGCTTTATAACCGATTAGCAAATCTGCAGTAGGCTGATCGGAATTACTTTCCGCCAATTCGATACCTTCCTGAAACTCCTCACATATAGTCGCAAAATCCTCGATCAAAGTTTGTACCATCTTAGGAGCATCTTCATTGCCAGTGGCCTCGTCAATTGAGGACAGCTCTAGGTATTCCTTTAATGTTGCAGAAGGAGAACCTTTCAAGGCGAGCAAACGCTCGGCAATCTCATCCATTTTCAATGTCACTTCATTGTATAATTCTTCGAATTTAACATGGAGTGTATAAAAACTGGAGCCTTTCACGTACCAGTGATAGTTATGAATTTTCACATATAACACATTGAGGTTAGCGACTTGACGGTTTAAAAGTTCCTCCACCGATTTGGTTTGCGTATTTTTCGAGTTACTTGTTGTTTTAGCCATCATAAATCCCTTCCTTTTTCATCAAATTGACTTTCAGAAGCGTTTACGTATCCATCACCGTCACTGCTGACGGTAAGACGCCAGCGGGCATTTGAGTATCACCTGCCGGACGTCTGTTTCATATTTACCCTTTCTATACAGAGACGAAACAAAAAGAAGAGTTCTCTCTCTTCCAATCCATCATAAAAAAAATATACAAAAATTCAGTGATTTTCGTTATACTTTCTCTATCCTATCAAAATACTTGGTTTAATATTGTGATATTTTTTTACCATTTACATGTGCACAATTTACGGAGGTGACCTCATTGTCCAAATATCATCCCTTAACGACCGAAGAAGCAATCGAATTCGTGAAGAACATCCCCGGATTTTTCAGTCAGGAAGCCCAGCTGGAATGCCGAGAAATCGGTGATGGCAACTTAAATCTGGTTTTTCATATTACGGATTCTAAATCTAACAAGAGTATCATTGCCAAGCAGGCACTTCCCTATGTAAAAATTGTGGGTGAATCCTGGCCGTTGTCGCTGGATCGTGCCCGTATTGAACGTGAGGCACTTCAGCAGGAACACCAGCTTTGCCCCGAATTGGTTCCTGCGGTACTGGGCTATGACGATGAGCTTGCGCTAACCGTGATGGAGGATCTTAGCTCACACACAATCATGCGCAAGGGACTAATAGAAGGCAACAGATATCCCCTTTTTGCTAATCATATTGGGGAGTTTCTGGCACGCACGCTCTTTTTCACCTCAGATTTAGGCATGAATCAGCAGGATAAAAAAGAGCTGGTTAAACGCTTTATTAATCCTGAACTTTGTAAAATAACTGAGGATCTGATTTTGGATGAGCCCTACCGGTTTTCAGATAATAACAACTATGGTGTGTACATTGAAGACGAAGCAGAGGCACTCCGTACAGATCAGGTGCTTCACCTGGAAGTGGCTTTACTGCGAGAAAGGTTTATGACACGAACAGAAGCACTACTACACGGCGACCTCCATACAGGCAGTATTTTTGTAACGGCTGAATCGACTAAAGTCATTGATCCTGAATTTGCCTTCTATGGACCCATGGGGTTTGATATCGGAGCAGTCATCGCCAATCTGCTGTTGAACTACGCAGCACAGCCCGGATGGACTTCTGGAGAGAAGGCCCTAAAGGAAAAACGTGACTGGCTCCTGAAGACTGTCATTCAAGTATGGGAGCAGTTTGAAAGCAGGTTCCGTACCCTGTGGGACAAGCACGTCACCGATCATTTGGCACGAACGCCCGGATATCAGGACTTGTATCTCCAGAAAGTGCTGCAAGATACGATTGGTTTTGCAGGGTGCAAAGTGATCCGCCGGATCATCAGCCTGTCGCATGTGGCGGATATCGATACCATTGCCGATCCTGATATCAAGGAAGCTGCGGAACGTCTCGCGTTAGCGATCGGAAAAGCCTTGGTTCTCTGCAATCGCAAGCTTCATTCGATTCGGGAACTAGGGGATATTGTTCGGACAGCAACAGCGATCCAAACTAAAGGAGCATCACGAATATGAGTGAAAATAAAAAATGGACGCCCGCATCCTCCCGAGAAGCATCTGCGACCGGACAGCCTCTATCTTCGCTGGTGTGGAAGGGTAACCACTTGTCCATGCTGGATCAGCGTCTACTGCCCGAAACGATAGTCATGCTGGATTTATTCACGACCGAGGAAGTATGGGAGGGCATTCATGCCATGAAGGTACGGGGCGCCCCCGCCATCGGGATGGCTGCAGCCTACGGTGTTGTGCTGGGCGCTATCTCCTATCGCGGCAACGACGCTGCTGGATGGCTGGAGCATGTACACGCGGTGTGCGGACATTTGGCTACCTCACGGCCGACTGCCGTAAATCTGTTCTGGGCTCTGGACCGCATGAAGAAGCGAGCCTGCGAACTTGTCACAGAGGCTGAGGTAAGTCAGATCGAAGACTGGAATGCAGGGCTGGAGCGTGAAGCTATAGCCATTCAGGCGGAGGATGAAGAAGTTTGTCGCCAAATCGGTATCCATGCATTACCTCTGTTCGAGGACGGGATGGGCGTACTCACTCATTGCAATGCAGGCGGCTTGGCAACAGCCAAATACGGAACAGCGCTCGCGCCTCTGTATTTAGCTCAGGAGAACGGTATCCACCTGAAAGTATTCGCTGACGAAACTCGCCCCGTATTGCAGGGTGCGCGTCTGACCGCCTTTGAGCTTCAGCAGGCAGGCATAGATGTAACCTTGCTCTGTGACAATATGGCAGGCATGGTGATGTCCAAAGGATGGGTGCAGGCGGTCATTGTCGGCACAGACAGAGTCGCTGCTAATGGGGATGTGGCCAACAAAATCGGCACCTATAGCCTGGCAGTGCTGGCGAAGGCGCATGGTATACCTTTTTACGTTGCTTCACCACTATCTACCATTGATTTGCAGACTGCCACAGGTGCAGATATTCCGATTGAGGAGCGTTCTGCAGAGGAAGTGACTGAGAGCTTTGGTAAAAGAACTGCCCCAGAAGGCATCAAAGTCTACAACCCGGCTTTCGACGTTACACCTCATAAGTACATTACCGCCATCATTACCGAAAAAGGAATTGTCCAAGCTCCCTTTAGCGAGAACCTCACCGCTTTGTTTGCCGATTAATTGTTCTTGCAGGTTATATAGTTGGTATATAATTCAAATGGTTTCACTCGTTAAAATGAAACTTTTCACAGAAAAAACCGGACCGTAGTGGTCATACCCCTGTCAAGTAGACAGAACTAAGAAGACATCTTTAAGCAGCAACCGTTTCTCGGTATTCAATCGGGGAACGGTTGTTTAATTTTTTCTGAAATCTATTTTCATTATAAAAAGAAATGTACTCCCGTACGTGTTGTTCTACCTCCGCTAGGGTTCCGGGTTTCGTTAAATAAATCTTCTCTGTTTTAAGATGGGAGAAGAAGGATTCTATACAGGCATTGTCTAGGCAATTTCCACGCCTTGAATGGCTCCCAAGCATGCCAAGCCGCTTAAGCTTGCGGTTAAACGGCTTGGAGGTATACTGAAAACCCTGGTCTGAATGGAGAATGACACCCTCCATGTTCACGTTCTTACTTAGAACGTCTAGCGTCTCGCTAACTAGAGCAAGGTCATTTCGTTCCGAAAGACGCCAAGCCACGATTTCATTGTTAAACAGATCTTGAATGACAGAGAGATATACAAACCGCTCTCCAGCTCGTATGTATGTAATATCGGTAACCAGCTTGGATAAAGGAGAATCTGCCTGAAATTGTCGATCTAATCGGTTGGCATTTACCACAGATGCCTGTTTGCCAAAAAAACGCCGCTTCTTTCGAATGACGGAACGGATCCCTAATTTCTTCATTAGGCGGTACACCTTTTTGTGATTGACCAAGATACCTTCTCTACGTAAAGCAACGGTCATCCGCAGATAACCAAAATAGGGATGGATCCGGTGGATCGACAACATATGCGATTCCAGAAGCTCTTCTTCTTGCTTACGCTGCTGGGTTGTTTGCTGAGTCTTTCTCCATTTATAATATCCTGCCCGAGAAACATGGGCTAATTCAAGTAACCATTTCAACGAATATCGTGTTCGCATTCCCTCAATAATTTCAAACCTCGCTTCTTTCCTCGTCACTCCTTGTGTAGATTTGGATACTGCTTTTTTAAATATTCAATCTCCGCCCGTAGATACGCCATCTCTTCTTCCATACTGGAAAATTTCGTTTTGGGTCGTCCCTGTCTTGTGGTCGTTGGCTGGAGGTTCTCCCCCGCTCGATATTTCGTCACCCAGCTTTGTACTTGGGATTTATTACGAATGTCTAAGTGTTTCGTCACTTCACGAATACTCATATGTTCTTCGTTCACCAACCGGATTGCCTCCATCTTTACATCTAAGGAGTATTGCCGGAATGATTGTCCCTTTTTAGCCATGAAAAATCCCCTCCGTTCAACAAGATTAAGTCCATCTTAACAGATGTCTTTTCTCTCTTGTCTACTAGAAGGGGATAATACCATAGCGCCCGGTTTTTTAATTTTTTTGCTTTTATCCAACAACTATTACTAGGCTTTCTACACCAGTTTTAATAGTGCTTCATAGCCTGGCATCCCTGGCTTAATTCCAAGTTGCTCGGCTTCCGTTGTCACTGACTCCATCGGTGCTTCCAACAGTTCCTTCAGCGTTTTTACCCCCACAGCTCGTGCGGCAAGAATTTTCCGATCCGCCAGCCGTTCATTGAGCAATACGACATCCAGCGCACCACACATGATGTAACCACGGGAGTTAGAGATCGTCAATAGCGTTGTTTTAGGCAGTTTGACCTCGACTCCGATAAATGTATGCTCACCCACTTGAATGGGTTCCATGTGTATCATGGTTATTACATGCACCTCCTCTTTGTTCATCCGGGATATTTTATGCGGCATTTGCGGGTGAGTGTGGACGCCCGTGGATACATTCAAAATATTAGGAGGGGAATGTATGTACAGCAAAATAGACGATATCAAAAAGACCAGACGAATTTTTCCTCATCTAGTCTCGGTGATCATCGTTAACGGTCTGGGTTACGCTTTATTCAAACTTTTTTAAGTACTGTGGCGGCACAAGGTCGGCAAGCCAAACACCGTGGTTGGCTTTATAAAACTTCACTTGATTAGCCAATGCCTTTTCTGTATCTACTTCAAGGATCACTAGTTCTCCACGTCTTTTGCCTGCTAAAATTGCAAACTCTAGGGATTCAGACAGATGTACATACTTTCTGCCCATTGGCTTAATTCCTTCAGTGAAAATGTTATGGACTACCTTTGTGTTTGTACCGTGATAGAGAATCGTTGGTGGAGTAGCTTCCTCATAATTTAATCTGCCTGCACTGTGTCCATAATTAGCTCTTATGTACCCATTAACCATCTCATATCTTTGTTTTGGACAATGGCTTACTACTTGCTTGATATCCGACTCACTGACATCAGACCATCTATTCTCTGATCTTATTCCTCGAAGCAGGTCTTAAAATGTCACAATAACCCTCATGGTCTAGCTCAAGACCAAACTGTTCTGGTGTATGCCTAAGAATCTTACTCATAAATTTACTAAGGCTTTCTTCTTGTTTTGGCGTTAACATTACATACTCCTTCTAATAAAATATTTGTCTATCTATTTTGGGATTTTAAGTATATATATCCAATTATTTGAACAGTCCACCATGATTGAAAGTACCAAGCCTTCAACGAATTGAGGGACCATGCGTTGGAAGTTATTACGTCCAACTAACCGTGTAATTGAATTAAACGATTCAACTCGCAAAGATGGTGATTGAGCTTTACCGAACAGTCTCATTAGTCTGTTCTTACCATAGTTTCCAAACTATAAATACTTGCCTCCACTTGAACAAGGTCAGGAGATGCTAACTTACCAATACAAATACCAATATTTTTTCTTTCAGCCATTGAAGTTGAAATTTGAATGAAGCTAACGCTTAATACCATCTCATTTTGATCTTCATTTTTAATAAGAATTTTATCTGCTATGATTTTTTTATTTCTGGGTAGGTTAAATAATCTAATCCTTTGCTTGTTCCGACAATGATTGTACCTTCATCTTTTGATTGAAAAGTCAAACTAACATCCATTATTTTTTCCATTTCAAACGATGCCCCTTATCGTTTTTCAATACAAAGCTTTCATTTCACATCGCGTATACGCAAATCAGCACTTTTTATTCGGGTTAGGGCATCCCTTAGTAGCGTCATCCTTTCTATTGATGTTAAATCGGGAGCAAACCTTGCTGCTCTTATACTAGCTTGAGCTTCATCTAGCGCAAAATTTCTTTTAAATTAAGCTTACTCCTTATGTTTAAGGAGCAAGCTTCGAGGCAAATCAACATCGCTGAAATCATGTATATCTAGCTCTGAACTCACATATTAGTTCAATTTAAAGGGAACCTCTATATCTTCACCAATTTCATTTACAGTTTCCTCAATGATTTCCCTTACACCTTTATCCAAATCTTTGTTTAAAGATTCTTTCATCAAGTTATAGCTACTTTTTAAGTTCAGATTGACAACAACTGAAGAATACACATCTACTAACTCTGAAGATGTATCATCCCATATTTTCTGGACAAAGCTGTCTAATCTTTTTCTCAATGAATCACTTAACAATTCGTAAGTATAAGTCTTCCTGTCAGCAAATTCCGAAAAACATTCCAACGTTTCAAGAACATTCATCTTCTCTAAATCTTCAATGAAGTCTAAATATTGAATAATATAGGCCTCTAACTGTTCTTTTGACATAACATCAGGCAACTGTTTAATTTCTTTCAAATTCATTATTTGTTTACCTCCCAAGATCCACTGGTATATATATTTTGCTGATTATTTCTATACAAATTCGCGTCAGTACCCAAATACTTTCTTCCTATTTTGATTTGTGCACTCCATCCGTTATAGGAATTGCTTGCAGCGAGCTCAGATGGAGAAAGCTTGCTGCTCAGGTTAAGCTGTGGTGAGTGCCATTTTATTTCAACCTTTGTCCCATTATAATTAAAATTATACTTATAACCACTCTCAATAATACCAGGATCAGGTCTAAAATTATTACTTGCTCCTGATGGTACCCAAGATTGTAGTTGGTGTTTGCTTATTTTTCCATTTTCTATTAGTCCATTACTAAGATTAAAGTTCCCATCACTGTCGATTAGTTTTTCCATCTGCATTTTATGTTCAGCAATATTCTTTTCTGCTTGAGCTAATGTTTCCATACGATTTTCGGGTTTCTTGTCTGCTTTCAATTCACGTTCATGCGACAATTTTTGCTTTAGTTCTTCCTGATTTCTCCCCTTACTTTCAGTAGGAGTTGCACTTTCTGCCTTAGCTCCCGAAGAAGGAGTAGATTTTGATGAGCCTCCACCTTCTCCCTTCGCCATCTTCCACAATTTTGCTGAGCTTTCTCCTACTCCTTTTGCACTTTTAACCGCAGTTGTAGCTCCATGCGCCGCCAAAGCTGCCGATCCAATTAATCCGGGTACCCCGATTATACTCCCTACTCCTGTAGATGAAACAGCAACTGATAATCCTTCTCCACCTAATCCAGCTACTACCTCACCAGCTCCCTGCAATGTCGTAGCTACGTGACCGAGAATTTCTCCTACTTTAGCTGCCATCGGATGATTATAATCTCGTTCTTTATCTGGCAGCATCCCCAATGTCAAATTCCCCTGAATAGCTCCTTTTGCTCCCTGTGCAGTATCCCAAAGGATTTCTCCTTGAAGTTTACTAGCTTCCAATTGAGCTTCAGCCTTGGTGATCTCAGCTTGTCCAATTTGTTCAAAGATTTTATGTAACCAACCTTCACCTGTGGATGCCGTTTTAACAGGGGTACCAAGCCACGGCACATCCAATACGACTTTCTCCCCGTCCACCTGTGTAAAGTTTTTTGAAATGAAAATAAGTTCTTGTGCTACTGCTGATAGTCGCTCAAGCGTCACACTCATGGATTGTCGAGAAACCTGAAATTCTTGAAAAAATCTCTCCTGGGCAGCTCCAGACCAGCCTTGTTGAACAAAATCAATCCGTCCACTCAAAAAATTCAGCATACGTTCCATTTCATGCTTTCCGTGTAAGAACTGATCAGCAACTTCCATCAGTTTATCAGGTGGAACTAATATTCTCCCCATTCTACCACGTCCACTTTAATTTTGATGGAAATAATCTTATCAGAAGGAGATGTTTAGTGACATCCATCTATTATCCTGATATTTCCTTTTTATATTATGTGACCAATGGACTGAAATAAACAGGTTACTATGTCAAAAGTATTATACCCCTTGTTTTAAGTTGCATGGATCAAAGTTGCACTATTAGCTTTAAACTACGTCCCTCAACCATATCCTACAACTCAGGAATTTTTTATAGTTGTGTAGCTGCTGAGTTGCTATGTTCAAATCGTTTGCAATATCCTCTTGAGTTTTTGCCAAAAGTAAAATCATTTGACTTTACCTCTTATCAAGGCAACTGTTTTTTATTTATAAAATACAAACATTTACTTTTTTGTTACGGTTAGATGGTGGTTAAAAAATATCGAAAAGGGTGTGTTTTTATTGAAGTTGAAAAAACTAGTTATTCTTACTGATAAATTGCCTTTTACCTATGGTAATAGCAAGGCTCAACTTGATGGTTGGGTATTCAACTTAAACCAACGTAAAAGAAAACTATTTTTATCATAATTAGGATTTTACGAAATCATTATCGTCTTTTTCCTTTTAAACCTGTGGGCGGTCAATAATCTGCATGTGCCTTCCCAATAATTCAATAATCAAGGATGTATCATGAATAAGAAGAAGGCTTGGAAGATAGCTTGCTTTTCCGTCTTAGCGATTGTTTTATTTTATGTTTTTTTTGCTATTGTGGGATATTATCAATTTATTAGTAACGTAAGACCTTGACTATGCACTCTATTCTATACAATTGGATTGTTGGGAATGCTGTATCACAGCTTTCTAAAGGCAAGAGCCTTCCTTGTAAAAGGAGGGCTTTTATTTTTGAGACTATTTTCGAGGAAAACATCAATACGTTTCAACCATACATAAAAAAAGGCTAGAAGGACAATCTCGCCTAACCTTCACTTAAATTTTTTATGATTTAATGATCTGCTTTGCTTCCCATTGACTCGTTTTAGGAATGATTAAAATCCTCAGCGGTAACCTGTTCGGTTCGCAATTAAACCCATTTTAGGATTGCATTATTCCAAAACTTTTTCATTCAAATTTCATTTACGTTCATGCTCCACCAATTGGATCATAGTATGGATTAACCTGATGGCTATTCGACTGGACAGGTATAATAACGATAAAAAAAAACTAGCCGCAATGATTAGAAGTACCATTTTTCTAACATTCATAACCACATCTTTTCAAGATTAGAGACGAACAAGCATTCCATACTATTTATACAAACATGCTAACTTCCTACATGTTAGCCCTTAGCTTGAATACCAGAGTTCGAAACTGTCTACAGTTGTCTTTCAGATGCAACCTATTTGATAAAATTGTAACCAGACTGTATGTACAATTAAAGATGTGTATAACTGTAGGGGAAAATATTCCACAAATATCAAAAAAGGTGTAGTCATTAAGGTGACTACACCTAATTAAATATCATTTGTCATTGTAAGCTAGAGAAACATGAAGATAACCATCTCTTATACCAGGTAAACCATCCGTTTCTTTTATATCTAAAAAATTAAGTTTTTCTCTCCAAGCTTCTCTTTCTTTATCTTTATAACTGTCACCGTATCTATCAAAAACATAAGCGATAACTGATGCTTTTATTTCAACGCCCCCCTTTGAAATACGTGTCCATTCTGTCGGTGCAACAATCTGGGTACTTAAAGGAGTTATTTCTTTCCCCGAGACATTCAAAACAAACACTTTACCTTGATTTTCTACAAGTGCTACCTTCTTCTTAGCATCCCATGAAACTGAATCCACATAACCACTAAACAAATCTTTTATCGGTATATATTGGGACTTATAATCAAACTGTTTCCCTTTATGCTTATACGAGATTGTTAAAGCAGTGTTTTTAAGATTTGAGTTGTACGCATGATCTGCTTTTTTGGCTATTGAATCACTAACACCTGCTGCTTGTATACTTGCTCCAAAAACAAAAAACAAAGAAAAAGACAACAAAAGAATCCCTATTTTTCTCATATCTTTCCCTCCTAATCCTTCCTTGATATAAATACTGACCAAGTTCAAATTGTTATTGGAGCATGGTGAGTCAATTTTGACGCACCTTCGTTTGAAGTAAGGTGTACAACTTTAGAGTATATGTTACACTTTTAATTAATTATATATTTTGAATACCGAAATTCCTCTACCATACTTTTTAATCGCACCTTTGTAAGTGGTAAAGTTGTACTATTATATCTTTATACCTTTATAAGGAGAGATATTATGAATTATAGAGTTACTGACACCCATGTTTATGTCTTGGATTCCCATGATACAATTCAAGATGTACTGTGCTTCCCTAGATCAAAGCAAGGCTATAAAAATTTAGTTGAATTAGTATATGACAGTGAAACACATGAGATAACAAACATTGACGATTTCAAAGTATTTGACCACAGTCGAGTGAATGTTCCTTCAAAGGGCGGTTTCTTTTATACCGAGGAGTTCCTAAACCCTATTTTAAAACTGGTAAATGAGAATAAGCTGTAAGATGAACACAAAAGGACTCTTCCAACATAATACATGGTTGGAGTCCTTTTGCTGAAGAATACTCATGATCGTGCTTTAAATTCCTCCGTGGTGACTTGTTAGTTCGTAATTAGACCTTTTCGTCATATTTTTATTCTATCGCTCTACAAAATATTTTTTATTTATCTCCATGTAATTTTGTCAGCAACAACTCAATTATGCACTCAATCTTTTTAATGTTCAAATTTCTTTGTCCATATAAATAAACAAATTCTTGTACATTATCCCAATTCTTTAGTTCATTTATTACTTCGATCTCCTGAGTCAGACCTTCAACATAAGCAGGTAACTCCCTACTTTTAAACTCCTCAATTAAGTTCTCTAAATCAGCAAAATCCATACTCCAATTAAAGTAACTCTCTATAAAATACTTCAAATTTTCATAACTCACTTCTTGTTCCATATATTTGTGTTTTAGGCTCGCATTCTTCTTCATGTACTAGTAGCTCCTATACTCAATCCATAAGAATAAGCCCCTAACCAGATCGCCGCAACTTTCTGACATGTATAGGGGCATTCATGTATGAACATATGCAATGAGCTGATAGCTAATTTTTTGAATTTTTCCATTTTAGGAATGTATTTAGGGCAACAACAATAATTAGAATGAAGAGTAAAACATTAGTCATAGTAAAGGTGCTATCTAAGTCACTCAATCTAATTTCAATGTTCTGTAAACCTGAACTAGTTTTATCCCCTATTTCACTTATGCTAGAACTCATCCGATTTAAATACTGCACTAATTCAGCTATATCCATCCAACACACCAATCCCGTTTAATTATGTCAAAACTATTACACGGTTTATTATATAAAGATTAATCTACACCTTTTTTCTTCTCTTAATTACGAAAATAATGCCACCAATAATTGCTAACCCAGCAATAGAAAATAGTGACACTTTTTCTGTGCTAATTTTGCTTGTAATGACCTGCGAAGTAGTCGAGTTTAGACTAGATGGACTACCTCCAGAGATCTTTCATCTGAATCATTTTTTTCAGCAGCTTCTTGTCGAGCCTTCTCATTGGCAGATAGAAACTCTACAAATTCCTGTAGATTGTACCCTTTCATTGGCTTAAAGTCCATGTATACGCTCTCTCTAAGAGGAACCACAACTTCTTTCCATCTATATCAGAAATTAGAGCAACCGTCTCATCATATATCAGTTTGCTGCTTTCATCGTAGCCAATCAATTTCTTTGCTTCTTCGAATTGACTCGGAAACTCAAGATCACTATAAGCTGATCGTATTCTTTTCCCATCTTCTGAAAAAACAATACCGTTATTTTGTTGTCCACTTTTTATGGAAAATAAGTACCCTTTAGATTTTAAAATGTCATTAGCTCTATCTGTATTCCCTGTTCTAACAGCTTTAGAATTAACAGTGTAAACCTTAAAACCTTCATCAAGAGTTAAATTTTCCCCTTCTTTAGTAGTTGTTATTTTAAATCCCGTATTCTTTCTAATATCATCTTTGAAATTCCCCAAATCCTTTTCAATAGATTGCTCAACTTCTTGCGGAACCTCATTTGCCGCTAAGACCGCTATAGGAAACAATAAGATACAAGAAAATACAATTCCAATTATTTTTTTATAAATTTTATCAGTCCTCCTTAGTTCTCGCTTTTAATCAACATAAATTTCGTTTATAGTGCTATACCAACTAAAATCTCTGTTATTAACAAATCCATCATAGTAATCTATTTTATCCATCTTCTCACCAACGGCAGGGTCATTGTAATATACTTTTTGAAATCCTAAATTTGTATTATCTGAATATCCATTTATTAGATACATATGTCCAAGATCAGAGTCGTCCTTCCACACGATATGCGCTAATTGCGGTTGATTTCTTTTTATTTGAGAGATAATAGTTCCAAAGGGTATCGGCTCTTTATCAATTGTAGAGCTCACCCCCCCATATGCTAGCGCGCTTTTTACTTCTTTATCCGAGCCTCCCTTATTTACGAGACTACCTTTAATATATTTTACGATTTGAGATTGAGTTTTATTTCCACCTAAATGTTCTATAGCCATCTGTGAAGTAGCAGCCCAGCACCAGTTAGATTTTTCTTGTTTATGTGAAGGCACATGAAGAGATTTGTAATCTATGTAACTAGGCGTGCTTTTGTCTGAATTGATCTCTTGGGCTGATGTTAATGGAGCGATAGCACTAAGTGCTAATACCCCCATAAGCACAAATGCTATCTTTTTGATTTTTTTTCATGTAATGACACTTCCTTTCTTCTTATTTGGAATACAATCCAATAATATCACAGTAAATACAATAATATAACATTTTATTCAACATTCTAGCAAAAATAGCAAGTAGAACTATATTAATCATTTTCCTGTAAGTGTTAAAATATTAACAATTTTAAGAAAACTGTATCCTGCTACTTCCTTAATTACGCACAACATTGAAGGTATCACCATCCTTTGACGTAAACCGTCGTCCCCTATCATAATGCACCTCCTTATTCAAATCCTCATCTTAGTTAATAGTGGATAGTTCACAAAAACAGTCTGAACGAATCACAAAGAAGACCTACTTTAGTTGTAGGTCTTGGAATAGGACATTATTTAATAATAGATTTTTGAGATTCCCCTGCGGTGGCCTGTTGGGTTCCGTAATTAGACCTATTTCAGGGGGTGCAGTTTTAACAAATTTTCAAATCAATTCGTATTTAAGCTCCTCCATGTGTTGCAAAGATTTGAAATCCTTCATTGTGACTGTCCAGATAAATAGGCACAGCTAAAGTGAACAAAAAGCTACTCACAACGATCAACATTACCATTTTTTTCAACATTGTTTAACCACACCTTTTCAATGAGATTGTAAAACTCTGTTTTGGTTTCAGATACCGCATGGGCTTTGAAACGCACAAACAACCCCATACAATTTATAAAATATGTCTCATTATTTAGTATATGCGCTTTTACCATTGCACAAAACAAATGATTAAAGCCATCATAATGCATCCCATGATTTAAATAATAATAAGCCAATTCATATCCACAAAGTGCAGAGTATTCCGGTATTACTTGCTGGGTATACATATCATCTGATGATGGTCGCTGAGATAAAGACCCAATTTCTGTTTCAAATCGTTTAAGTATATCGTTTAAATCAAGCTCATAACGGTTAGCCGCCGTCATTATGTTAAGTAATTGAGTTACCCTATCTTCTTGAATCGTATCTGATGAGTCATCAATAAAGTTTAGATATTCATGAAGCGCACTCACATCACCAGATAAAAGCCTATATGCAAGTATATTAGCTTGTGACCAGTGTTTAAACAAACCAATCCAGTGCTGGGTATCCTCATCGGTCTCTCTAACCCAATCTAAATTGGAGTAGGCATATGTATAGTGTAATGCCTGCTCATAATTACCCTGCTCTTCACATGCATTAGCACAGAGCAAGTCTGCATAAGCAATGTACACAAACAAGGGACGACTTAGCTTGTCGCTAGATTCGGTCTGTTCTCGGCTGTTCTGTTGATGTTTCATTGTATATTGGATCTCGGCTTTAGCTCTCATTTTTATCGCCATTTCCTCAACCTTGTCCCATTTTCGTAAAGACCTGTATACGTTTGCTAAATCCTTCAATGCGTCAAGCTGGTCTATTTCATCTAGTCGTTCGACAAAAGCCTCAAATACGGCTGCCGCCCCGACATTTTGGCTTTGATCGTCACTAATCTGAATCTTGAATATACGATATTGACAAACCGCCAAACGTTCAGAATGTTGATATCTCTCCGCTTCAGCTACCCCCTCATAGAGTAGCAATGCAGCCGCATGTCTTCCCTGCGACAACAATTCTTCTGCAATTTCAAATAGCTTGGGTGAATACAGCAGATTATCCATGATGGCTCCCACCACTCGACGGATTGCATCCAACTTGTCCAACTCCGCACAGCGAAACAAAAACGGCTCGATTCGTCTCATATTAGGAGGATGGTCAATAATATAATTTTCTATAAATAGATCATAAAAGCGACCTTCTGGTAAGCCCATAGCTTCAGTAATTCGATCAAGCTGATTAATAGACATAGATTTATTACCTTTTACAATGCTACTTATTATTCCTCTATTCATCCCTGCGATTTGTCCAAATTTAGATAATGTTAAGCCTTCTTGTTGTAGAAATTGTTCCAATTCTGCTCTAATCGTGGGTGTAATTTTCATCGATAAACCACCCTTTCAACACAGACTAACAATACGATGCAAAGTTAAATTTATTATGTAGTTGTGAAACAAGTAGTAAAAAGTTCTAGTGATCTTGATTGTACCATCTTTTGGTATAAAATCATATACCTTTCATATAGTACTCAAGATACCTTTTGGGATAGTTACGATGATTTCATGATTAAGGATATCATCTTTATGTTGATGTATAGTTTATTTGAAAAATTAGAACATAACTCATCCAATACAAAGTACCAGATTAATAGTCAGGTTCGCATTCCCTTGTGTTTTAATCTATGAATTGAGCCTAGATTGGATGTATGACATACAAGCAACCTTAATGATATTAGGGACGGTATCGAGTCAAAAAATAACTTGACTTATTTATAAAAAAACCGCAATCTCTCCATGATGAAGATAAGTTCAGTCAAGATGAAGTAGTCTACGACGTTTCAAAGACTACTGATGAAACTAAAGCAATCATTCAATATGACGCTACTTACATCAAGGAAGAAGACAGTAAATAGATTTGTGTACTAAAGCATTTGAAAAGTTAAGTTGTATAATTGGAATATCTAGGGCGACTTCGGTTGCCCTTTTTATTATGCTCAATTTAGCCAAGTCTTTTTCCAATACTTTGTCATATAGCATACATTTTTACATATTTTTGCTATAATATAATTAATGACATAGTAGAGGATGATCCATATGAGTGAGATTAGACGCTATGCTTACATAAGAGTATCGAGTAAAGATCAGAATGAAGCTAGACAATTAGAATCGATGAAGGACTTAGGTATTATGGAACGTGATTACTTCATTGATAAGCAAAGTGGCAAGAATTTTGACAAACCACAATATCAAACATTAAAGAGCGTACTTAGACACGGAGACATTCTGTTCATTAAGGAACTTGACAGGCTTGGACGGAATGCTAAAGAAATCAAACGTGAATGGCAAGATATAACGTGTGAGATAGGTGCACACATTGTTATCCTTGATATGCCTATCCTTGACACTAGACAATATCAAAATGGTTTGGAAAAGGTTATATCTAGTATCGTGCTTGAATTACTCAGCTACATGGCAGAACGTGAACGTGAGAAGATAAACGGTAGACAATCTGAAGATATAGCAGCAGCCAAAAATAATGGTGTGGTATTTGGTCGGCCTAAAAAGGCAATAAGTGATGAGTTTATTACAGCATATGAGGAATGGAAGCAAGGTGGAATAACAGCAGTCGAAGCAATGAAGCGCGTAGAAATGAAGCCTAACACGTTCTATCGCAGGGTAAAGGAATATGAGCAACAGAAACAAGTAGGATAAATTGTTCATGTGTATGGAGCCTAGATGATTATGTCTAGGTTTCTTTGTTATGTCTGCTGATCGAATACTAGCAGGTACAATAAAAAGGACGGGGGGTATTTTACATCATAAACGTCTATTTAATTTCTAAAATTGCCCCTAGCAGATTCACTTTCACCCATCTTTAGTATAGATTTTATCAGGATGATTAAGTTCTTCTAATACACTGTCAGGGACTATTGCTTTTGTAACGCCCTTCATTTCTTCAGAAGTATCGTCACTAGCAAAAACATTATTACCAATAACTACAGCAAACGTAACAGTAAGGGTCAAAAATTTTAATATAGCCTTCACTTCTTCCCTAGCCTTTCATTAATTAATTTGTATATCCATTCCCAGAAAATTTAATCGGGTAACCAGACCCATCATTTTCGGAATGGTAAGTTAGAGAATGAAACATCATTGTCAGATACTTCATTTTTGTTTTATGACAGCCAAATTTACAACGATAAATTATATATTCTCTCTGAAGACTTAAATTATACTATTTTCAATGACCTCAACAAAAATCCTAAAAAGCTGAGATTAAAACAAAGCAATTCTGTATCCGAAAAAATACAAAATGAGAAAGGAATAATATCTGGAGTACAGTATCTTGCGGGATCTGTTTTTGTCCTATATGATTATGTCAAAAATTCTCCTGTTGATAGAATAAGAGAAAGAAGAGAATATGACTTATTGACAGGCAAAGAATTACATGTCATTCCTCTAGCATTTAAATCAAACAAGGAAATGATTCGTTTTTTTCTGACTAAATAACTTTAAGGAGTGATTATTATGATTTATTGGTTATTTCCAAAACTTAATCCTCTCCTCCCTACTTTTTTACTTTGCCCCATTCTTGCAATCTTGATCGGAGTATGTTTCGCCTATTTCAAAGGAAACATCTACTTAGGATTAATTCTAGCCTTGTTACTGCCTCTTATATTTATTGCCACCAATTTAAAAACCATTGCAGTTAATATAGATGCTTGGATTCTACATGGTTTTATCTACGCAATTATTACGTTTGTGGCTTATAAGATGGCATTTTCACAGTTAGGAAAATCGAGTTAATTTTTTCACACTATTATCAATAGTCACCACGATAACTTTTCGCACACTAACTTAGGTGTAACATACAACGATGCATCTCCCGCTTTCAATCCAGTTTATTTGCTAATTGGAAATCATTCCGATCACTATAATTACATCGAAATTAAAGTATGAATTGGAATAACCCAGAGTATGTATCCACCCAAAAAGGAATGTAATGATCAAAAAGGAATGTAATGATCAAAAATGAAATCATTAAGAATAGATACTTCATCAATGAGCATGAATATAATTTACTTAATTGTTTCTGAAAAAAATACATATCAGAGAATATTGCCGAGTATCTCCATACCTCTTCGGAGCCTGAACGTATCGCTGAAAATATAGAGTATTTTAAATCTTCTGTTGATGCAGATTTTAATTGTTGTGGATTTGAGTTTATAACAATTCCTGAAGTCATATCATCGCCAATCCAACGAACAAGGTAAGATGCTACTATCGGAATAAGAACTAATAAGATTGGATATGTCCACCAAGGAAGCTTATTTCCTCCCTTCAACTTAATAGTACATACAAAAGAATAAATAAACATGATGCTAGTAATGATTATAAATCAAAGACATATCTATGCCCATTCTACTATTTATAAAAATAATGAAAGGGATGGATAGCGCTATAAATAAGTTCCAATATACAAGTATTTTTGAGTCACTCTCAAAAGAATTGTAAAGTTTACTCCAGTAGTTTGTTTCCAATCCAAGTCCCCTCACAATGAAATGTATGATTTATCCAAAATAAACTTTTACCTTGCCTTCGTTGGTAGCTATGCTTAAAAGTCCATCGAGAAACTTGGCTAATTTGTCTTTCTCATACTCAGGCTCGGTTTGTTCAATGTTAGACCAATCAATTGTTTTGGACTTTAAAATAGCATCTCTAATTTGGTTTTCATCGAAATAAATTTCTTCACCTACACCACTAACCCCACCGTCTAATAATTGAACATCTAGAACTCTATATAAATACCTTGCGCCTTCGTTCCAAGATCCGTATCGAGTATACACAACTTCTTTGTTTTCCTTGTTAAACCCACTAATATCGTGTCCCATTTTCATGTACTCCTTGTTATGAAGTATTTGTTTCATCGACTTGAATAAAACATAGTCCTACCACTTCTCCATATCGGTTAAATCTATACCCAACTCACTCAAAACTATATTTTACAAATACGATGCCCCTGTGGTTCCACCAGAATAATCGGGCGAAATGGCGATTGTTATCAAATCCCATGGATACAACTCTTTCAAACCTTTAATATATTCTCTTATTGTTTCTTCCGAAATAAAGTCGGACTCTCCGATTGTGTCGCTATTGTTGAAAGCATCAATATCAAGGTCTAGAATAGCAGACCATTACCTATGTACTCTGCAAAACTTTTCACCATCATATGAATCAAAAATTCTTCAGTATTAGGGAATAGCTTTGAACTATACTTTCAATTTTCAGGGAGGCAATGTGCATACTCTTCTCGCACATCTGGCAGAACATTAAGTTCTAGTTTGTCTCTTGATACAAAAATTACTTCTTCAATGGTTCCTCTTCCAATCAATGCCCAAATAAAATTGTCTATATGCATCAAATTAGACTCAGGAACTTGCCCCAATGATCTGTCATAGCTTCTACTTACCTTCATGATGTCTTCTTTGGATTTCGCCTCAAATAAACCTCTTACTACTAGTCCATCTGGCACATCATCAAAATGTGAATCAACATGAACAACCAATGAACCCTCTTGAATTCTATTCTCTATTTTAGATACTTCCCAAGCAGCAAATGACCAGTTATGATCTCGCATAATATACACTTGCTTGTCTTTTGACTGTAGCTTCCAGTCAATATCTTTGCTCTAAGGGTAATTCATCTTACAACCTCCTAATCAAAATCTAGTTTTCTTTATATCAGCTTATGAAAGTCATATTTTATTCTTTAATATCATTTCCATCTTCATCTATTAATCTACTTCCTCCACCAAATTCCCAGCCATTAGATTCAACAAACTCTATAAACTTATCAATAAATTCATCGTGATCAATGTTACCTTTAGTAGCAAAAACTGCTCCGCTAATTTTTATGCCTTTTTTCATGGAATCCTCTCCTTTAATTGATATTACCCAAATCAAAGATTCGTTTTACCTTTTCTTTTTTGACTTATAGGCATCCTTCATTTGATAAAAGTCGATTTTGCCAATAACATAGAAAACTATCCCACCAAACAAAAGTGTTACAAATAGCCACTTATGTATGAGTAAAGCAACGATACAAATCAGAGCAAACCCTTTGAGCGCTTGCTTATTCATGAATTCACCCTATCCTGTGTAAGATTAATTTAGTTATAGATTAAATCTCTTATCAAAATATAAGGCGTCCTTAATTCATTAGGGAAGTGCTCAGATATTTTCCTTGTTTCTTTTACTTCAAAATATTTATACAATTCATGATTTGCGCTGACTACAATCTCTTCAGTTATTCTAAATAAATCTCTAAATTGATCCGCTGTAATGTCAATTTTATATCCTTCATACTCTAACCATACGTGAGTCTTTGATTCGTGACCTTCAATAGTACAATTGCCAGTAACATAATCACAATCAATTTCAAATTCATCCAGCAACAACTTCCCTATGATCATACTTGAATCTCCACATGCCCATCAGGAAATCCATGATGGAACTGGCAGTACATAGAGAATTTGTTTGGATCAATACTCTCAATTGCTCTCCTTACTTTGGTTGCTACCATCTTTAGCTGCTCTTTAATATAAATCAATTCCTTATAAAATTATCTTTTTACTTACAACACAGTTATCAATATATAACAGAAAAGCATCACAGATTTTATGTAACTTTTCTAAAACCTGTGATACTTTAATTGGTATATTGAAGGTAGTCACAAAACTTCTCTATCTTATTTACAGGGCTCTAATATGTTATTTTCAAAGAGTTATAATACTGTCTAATTCAATTCCTGCACCTAATCCCCTAGCAAAAACCTGAGCAGGAACATATGTAACTCCCTTTATTACTTTAGGTGCTGCGCTCACTGTTTCAGATGATCCATTGTAAAACACTATTTTGCTTCCAATGGTAAGTGTCATTTTACTATTTCCTTTAGTTACACCAATTGTGCCACTATTATTATCATAGTTCAGGGTAGCACCCAAGCCTTCAGCAATCTCGCGAAGTGGAACCAAATTGGTATTCTGATAAATCAATGGCTCACTACTAACGCTTAATTTATTTCCGTTCACGTAAACTCTTAATCCAGATTCTTTATAAGCTGGCTTTGCTGCTTTAGGCTTTGCAACGCTCTTTTTAGGAGTTAATTTACTTGAACTTGAAGATGAGGAACGATAGTGACATTCCCCGTCTTGGAGTCCCCACTTAGCACAGTTAGTACGGCAATAATGTCCACCATTTGAATCAGTTCTACCCGGATGAGCATATGCACTAGTACTGGAAAGAATTAACACCAAGGCGAATGAACTAGCTAATACCTTATTTTTTTACTTTTCTACAACTCTCTTTTGGTATTATATACCTATTATATTAGCACATTGTTCCAATAATAAGGAAGAATTTTGTTTCATACTTAAATAAATCCAACAAATGCTAAAAAGCTATACCTGTTTACTTCTCCTTTTTTACTTGGGGCTAAATTTAACCCTCCCTGACTCCTATATACACATTCTCTCTTGTTTTACATATGCCTATCTGTTGGCTTGAGCCAGCACTTTCAGACTGATTAATTGACCATCCCAAGTCTGTAGAAAAAGTTTACCCTTTATGAGTCGTCCACATCTATACATTGTTTATCGCTCCTTTATCAACTCAATAGGTAACAGTTAGATAGATAATGCCACTTCCAACGAGGATGAATACTTTCCACGTTCAACGTAACCGTCATATGTACGTTCTGGATCATCTTTTTTAAGCCTATTTACTTTCCAAGTTGGCATTTCCTCTTGAAACAATTTCTCCAGCGCTCCTTTTTTGTTGCGGTAATAGTCGTATACAAAGTCAGCTTTAAAAGTGTATCCATGTGCATCAATATCCTCTTTACGCATAACAGTAAGCAACGACAATCCAGTCATTGTGGGCAACTTACGTTGAAGAAATTCATTCATGCGCTCAACGGTTCTAAGCATAAATTTCATTTTGGTAACTAGGATCTCTGCTTTAGGTGAAACTTCGAGAAACCAGCAAAGCTTTTCAATTGTCAGGTCAGAGTGATATGGAGTTTGAGTAGTGGTCAAATTGACTATCCCTTTGTTGTTCAATGTGATTGTCATTATTTATCTTCTCCTTTTGGAAAATAGTTGTGTCACGTGACACCCTAGAAACCTGAAACAATTCCTCTCGATTCATCCTCAGCACGTTCAATAACTTGTATAAACGGCAACAAAGGTTCCTCACGTTTGTACTGTATAGCCTTCTCAGCAGTGCCGTTAGCGTTAGCCCATTCCCAATACATGATGATATCAATAGACTGCAAGAAATACAGGGTCAGAGCTTCCACAGGATTCACAGCGCACAAATACATGAACTTTTCATCTGTCAGTTGGTCATGCTGTAAATATTCATCTTTCATTTGATGAAGCAGAAGAAATCTACTTTCACCATTAACATTGACGATACGACTTACATATTCATTGCGGCGTTCAACTGTGTTCAATATGATTTGCATGTCATTGCGAATGCCAGTTGCTTCAGGAGAAATATTGAGCATGTTGATTAGCTCATTAATCGACAAGTTAGGATTGTACGGTGCTGGCTCGATAATACAAGTCCAATTATCGTCATTGCCATGCTCAAATACTTGGATAGCGACTGCTGCTGTTTTATTAAACTAACTTATCCCGTTAATTCAATGACTTCACACTCTTTATGATGCGGTTCACCGTGAGTTATCCTACAATTTATCAGATAAATTAGATAATTTTACATTTCAGATGTTACTAATAGACATACGAAACATTTCAAATCCATTAGGCAGACTTTCTGACACTCCTACACCCTCGAAGTTATTGACATTGTATGTTTGAGCAGGGGTGGGTCTGTGTGGTCTTCTGAACAATTTTTGATAGGGTTGTGATAGATCTTAATGTAGGATTGAAACATGCCTGTGAAGGCTGTTTAGTCGTTCTCATGATGTGGTTAGGGATAGGGGGAGTACACCTTTTCCATGTTAGTCGTTATCACATATACCGTAGGCACTTCCATAGACCGACTATAAGCAGAATATGAAGAGATAACGGATATTGTAGTCAGTTCCAACATATGGTAGTATAAAAGATAGTACACAAAGCATGGATTTCATGTAATTTCTAATAGAAAAGTTCATCATTGAAGGAGCAACTAAATGGAACCTAATTTTAAACTTAAGAATCTAAATGGTGAGGAAGTAACCATTTTTGAATTGCAAGAAGCAATGAGAAAAGGGGAGGTTACTTCTAGGGAACTTGTTATGTACTACATGTATCGTATTGCAACACACGACCAGAGTGGTCAAAATATAAATTCTATAATGGAAATCAACCCAGATGCGATTTTCATTGCAGAAGCCCTAGACAAAGAAAGAAAAACAAGAGGAATTAGAGGGTATTTACATGGTATACCTGTTTTGTTGAAAGAAAATATTGAAACAAAGGACAAAATGCGGACGAGTGCGGGAGCGTTGGCACTGGAAAACAACATTAGCGAAACGGATGCCTTTCTTGTAAAAAAACTTAGAGAAGCTGGAGCCATTATCCTTGGAAAAACAAACATGACTGAATTGGCAAACGGTGTATCCTCAAAAGTGTGTGCAGGTTACAGTTCTAAAGGCGGACAAGTATTAAATCCATACGGTGACTTTTTCGTGGGTGGGTCAAGTACTGGTTCTGCTGTAGCTGTGGCGTCAAATTTTACAAGTGTTGCAGTTGGAACGGAAACTTCAGCATCAATTTTAAGTCCAGCTATTCAAAACTCGATTGTTGGTATAAAGCCTACAGTTGGGCTTATAAGTCGTACAGGTATAATACCTTATTCCTATTCTCAAGATACCGCTGGAGCAATGGCAAGGACAGTATCAGATGCGTCAATCTTACTTAGTGTACTTGCAGGCAAAGACGATGATGACCCTGCTACATGGAAAAATGATGATACGATTGACTATTCAACTTACTTAGACAAGAATGGCTTAGAAGGGGCGAAAATTGGGGTTTATAGAGATGTACCATTAGAGCAATTTCGTGACCCTGACGAATATGATAAAATATTATTTAATAATACTGTAGAGGAACTAACAAAAGCGGGAGCAATCGTCATTGAAGACATTGAAATGCCAGCCTTCGATAGGAAATGGAATTGGAACAAGTTGAATAACGAATTTAAGCATGGTCTTGATAACTATCTCCGAAACCTTCCACAAAGTATGCCTGTACATACCTTTAGTGAATTGGTTGAGTGGAACGAAAAAAACTCCGAGAAGGCTTTGAAATATGGACAAGATTTACTGAAGAACCGTCAACATTTAGTGAATCCATTGAAGAATCCGAACTATATATTAGAGTCTTTAACTGATTTATATTATTCCCAGAATGAAGGCATAGATTATGCCATAGCGAAATACGGATTGGATGCAATTATGTTTCCATCATATGTGGGAGCAGAAATTTGTGCAAGGGCAGGGTATCCATCAGTAGCTGTTCCCGCTGGCTTCAAAGACAACGGCAGACCATTTGGAGTTACGTTTGCAGGAAAGGCATTTAGTGAACCTATGCTAATTCGTATAGCATTTGCATATGAACAACGAACGAAACATAGAAAAAAGCCGTTACTCAGTCATAAGTAAAAGAGAAGTTCCATGCAAAGAAACCACTCCATTGTAAGGAGTGGCTTTGTCTTTATATGGAGGTATATTTTGTGGTCAAATTGTACTTTGTGTTTAAATACACTACGGTACGGTGAACCGTATCATATATTCAAATATCATGGCTACGCCATACTGCCCGTTAGCTTAATACCAGCAGCCAGTCTACAACTTTGTTTTCTTGGTCTAAAACTCTATTGTCACCGGACATCAAGTTGTAACGACATCGTTACATTGGACAATTCTGTCCAGCGAAGAATAAAAGTGAAACAGCACAATTTTACTCCCTCACTCATGAATGAATTTTCCGCGATTTCGCGGAGTAGGAATCGTGTCACTTGGTGACATGGAATAGTGACGACATTACAATTTGATATTCTCTTAGGGTGACACTTGATGACACCCATTTCGTTTGATATTCATACACACAGAAATGTAGGAAATCCCACCATTTAAACGTACTAAGCTTAACTTAGTAGTCTAATACTGATATTGTTTAAGTATTAGTAATGGCAACAATGCCCTAAGTTAAGTTTAGGACATCAATAAGGTTCCCCGAAATTTTCGTAGAAGCTTCCCAATATCAAGGTATCTATCAATCTGCACAAAAAAAGTGCATATTGAGATTGGATAAAAAAATCCAGTCACCGTCAATATGGGGGCAACTGGATGGTAAAATTGGTGTTTTATCTAGTGTACTGAAAATAATATAGAATAATTCACCTTTATTTGAAGAAGAAAGAATCCAGCAAAATAAAGATTTGATGATAATGTATGTACACTATATGAATAGTAGGCTCAGGTAAATAGATATAGAGCCTACTATTCATAAAATTAATTAACTAAACTTATCGATTTACCCATCCTGCATAAGTGACTGTCCAAGTGTAACCTGTTTGTCCATCCACAGAACGCAAAGGTATGGTACCCGTCCATCCATCCTGATTGTAACCATAATACATAGGCAAACTAGCAAGATCAGGGAAAGATGATTTTGGTAAAACCTCTTGATGAGTTACATATTTTGTTTCAAAAGGTGTTATTGATGAAATTTTACTTGAGTTAGTATTGGAGGTTTGTGTGGTAGCACTAGCCGCAAAAGATGTTGATCCAAGTGTGAAACAAGCAACGACAGTCAACAGACCAACTAATAGTTTCTTTTTCATCTCTATCATCCTTTCATATTTGGAATACACATTTATCATAGTAGAACAATTACCAAAAGTAAACAAAAAATTGAATTAATTGTTAATAATAGTGAATATAATGTGAACAGCTCTTTGAATTTAAAATATATCATGTGTACAATTGATACTTTATATGAAATTGGAATGAATAAACATATGTTGTCCTTTGTACGCTTTCCTTTGAGCTTATCTCATTTACTATGCTCTCTTGATAGTACTCGTAGTCTTTTAAGTTCATTTCACAATTCACAGTTGCAGTTTTCTTCTCCAGAATAAACTTTCCAAAGCCATTGTTACGAAGAATACTATATCGTACAATCATTTTGTCCATATACAAATATCTTCTTTTTAATATATTTTTTATGGCTCAACTCAAACAACCATTTGAGCAGACCTCACAGGAGTATGATGCACAGTCACATGCTTGTCCTCCTCCAAAAGGTCACAAATGCGGTCACAAAATTCAGTCATTTATAAGATTTTAATAGAATGATTCAGTACAGAACAGTAAATTGAAAATTGCTATGAAAGCTTGTCCTGCTTGACTTTAAGGATTAAACAGCAGTAAATTTTATTACCCCAAATTCGGTACATATTAGACGCACCACACATGGTGTAACCACGGGAGTTAGAGATCGTCAATAGCGTTGTTTTAGACAGTTTGACCTCGACTCCGATAAATGTATGCTCACCCACTTGAATGGGTTCCATGTGTATCATGGTTATTACATGCACCTCCTCTTTGTTCATCCGGGATATTTTATGCGGCATTTGCGGGTAAGTGTGGACACCCGTGGATACATTCAAAATATTAAGAAGCTTATTTATGTACAGTAAAACAGGCGATATCAAAAAGACTAGACGAATCATTCCATCTAGTCTTTTCCTTAATTTGTTTCTATCGTATTTTTTAAGAAGGTACGACCGCACTACAATTTGAACGATTGATATGCTCCTGGTTAATAAAGTCAATGGATTTAGATTTCAAATATCTTTCCTACTTAAATTACCAAAAAAAGACCGCCTAAGCGATCTTGGCCAAATTAATCTTTTATCTGGCTCTTAGGGTTCTTTCATAATCTTCAAATCTAACTTTTCGAATCATGCTTCTATTTTCTGTTCGAACAATAATTCCTTCGGATTTACCGATTACATCAATACCTACCTTAGTAAATCCATACCTCTTCAAATACGTGTATACATCATCAATTGACTCAGGAAAAAGATCTGAACTTAAATGGTCTACGATAGGGCTAGCATCCAATTTAAAGCCATCAACCAATCTACGCTTCTCTGTCTCATTGTAAAATGGCTGTCCTCCATTGTCTCTCCAAGATGCTATAGCAGATACATCCCTATTCATCAATCCATTAAACTGCTCCCATGTGAGGGAAAAAACATCGAATACTTGATAACCTTGTGTTTTATTCTGCGTATAGTTTTTAGATTTAGGAGTTTTTCCTCCATAAGATTCTTGATAGATAACAGTTAACGCAAGATCGTTTCGATTCTTAAAAATAGATCCTTTCAACTTTTCTGCTAATGGCTTTAAAAATTCTGCAATATTACCGTAAGGGTTTGCTATTCTATCTCCTTTAGAAGTTAAAAGCTCCTCTCTGGAACCTATAAAATAATCCGCTTCTTCACCATCGTTGATGAATATCATTCTTGAGTTCTCACCATCTACTTTCTCATAACAATATAGTATCTCATCAGAAGGAAAGGATTTAGCTTGAGTAAGAGTACCTTTTAGCCGCCCTCTTTCGCCTATTTCATGATATGTAAGAATGCTAGGGTACTTCGTAATCGAATTAATTTTTTGTATATCCATGTTTGTCTCCTTTTATCCAACTAAAAAATCATTGTTATATGTGCGGTTAATTAAAGCTTCAAACGGTCAAATATCTTAACAAAAATCCTTGAGATATTCTTTGCATCATCAATTCCTCTATGATGAGTACCCTCCAATGGCAGATTAAGCATCTTTAAAGCTCTCTCCATACCAACTCCACGATCATTTCCAATTAGTTTTCCATGCTGATGTTTAATACTTATATGATTTCTAATCCATTCAGTTCTGATTTTATGTAACTCACAGTCCTTCTTCAGTTGACTCTTATCATAAAATCCCCAAGAACAAAGATAATAGGGTTCTTTACCAATCCATTCTTGAAACTTATAGATAGCTTGTGGAAAATATGTTGCCATATCAATATCTTGCTGCGAAATTGAAGTTAGACTCTTACAGAAGTCAGATAATTGTGGGTTCAATTTAGGTTTAATAAAAGTTTGAAATTCGCCTATAATCTCTAAATTTACATTTACTTTGACAGCACCAATTTCAATAATTTCATTCTGCCTTGTTCGATCATTCTCCCAGCAGGTAGCTTCTAAATCAAAGATTATGTAGTTCATTATTTATCCTTTCTCATGTCAAATCTTGTTTTACTCTCACCATAGTATAGCTAGGTTAGCCATCTTTCAAGCCAATGAGCCATTTGCAAGTATTTTATGCAAGACTTGATAAGCTCTGATTGTTATATTTACTTCGTCAGCGATAATGATGATGGAATCATAGAAATAAGAAGCGATAATTCGAATGGTAAATTCTATGTCGTTTTCATATAGGTATACCTGGTAAATCACTTTTTCTTTACTGTTGTGCTCATTAATCACTTGCGCATCCTTGAATTCCTCGCGAATAATATCAGGTATCAGAGTGACAGCCTTTTTCTTGAATTCAAAAAAAATTAATTTGTTCTTATGAAATTCTAGTGTCAACCCTTCTTTCATTACAATCGCCCTCCTCATGAACAGAAAAATTCATTTTGATTCTTCCCAAGCTTTTATATATTTCCAAGATAATTATTAAATACTAATCCCAACGATCAATCTTGATGAGTCGTGCGAAGTTGCCTGATGTTACTTTCACAATCAAATTCCACTCACTATCCTTAGAGTAACCCACTTCTAGCGAAAGAAATCTTGGTCAGCCACACTCTAATGGACGGGATTATATGTCAGTTACGCTTCCAGCAGAAAAAGTTGGAATTTTAGATATAGCTTCTCATTTTTTAAACAGTCCACCATGATTGAAAGTATTGAGCATTTCACCGAATTGAGGGATCATGCGTTAAAAGTTATTGCGTTTAACTAACCGTGTAATTGAATTAAACGTCAACAGGCAAAGATAGTAATTGAACTTCTTAAACTACTTTATGATTCAAATGTCATCTCGTCGGGAAATATACCATCTTCTTTAACGAAGCAACGTGCCATCCGCTGTGCAGCCCTATCAAAATAAAATTTATTTGAATAACTCGGATCTGATAAAGGTTCAATTTCAGAGAACAACTTAGTCTCCTTGTTCAATTGAATTTTCCCCATAATGTGTTCATTTGGGCCATATCTATAAATAACTACTGTCTCATCTTCATGTTCTTTAAAAAGTAAAACAAATGCCCCCATTATAAAATCTCCTCTAGCTTGTTTTAAATATACTCTCAAATGGGGATTCAAACAATTCATGGTTAAGCAAATCCATATCTTTTTGTGTTTGTAATCCTTTTTGTAATCTATCCCATGCTTGAGCTATTTCGTAATCAGAATGAAATCTGCCATAACCGCTTGTCGTTTATGAAAACGTGTTTTTTTGATTCTTTGAACTCTACTTTCTTTCATCCCAGAATTTTCAGCTATTGCTCTTACATCATTATCAGAAGCTCTGATTTTGTCATATTAGAAACAAAAAAAGAGTCTAAGCTTCCGTTAATGTTTTTAAAGCTTCAGTAAATGAATTGCCGATCGACATAATTTCTCCATTAACTTGCTTGCTAAATTGAGATTCCGTAAGTTTGTCTTTTCCTGCCGTGTGATTCTTAATGAATTTTATAAGCTCTGCTTTCTGCTTTGCAATATCCTTTAAAACTTGGTCACTTTCTCGCTTGTAATTTTTAATACTTTTACTTAGTTCCACTTTTGCCACGCTGAGCTGCTTCTTTAATTTATCGCAATCAGCCTTGGCTTGAGCTATTACCGCTTTACTAGACTTATTTTTCACTTCATTTTTATAACGTGCAGAGGCTTGGTTTAATCTCTGAGTCAGCTCACGAACTTCTGCCCCCAGAGCAACATTAAGTTTTTTTTGTGCAACTTTAATTTCTTTTACACGATCTTTGTAATTATAATTTTTCGACTTCGCTTGTTGACATTGCTTTTGTAGATGTTGCTGCCAATACTTGTGATGGAATTAAAACAACAATCATTAATAATTGTAGAATTGCTTTCTTCATATGTATCCCCTTGTCTGGTAATAGTACAATTATCATAAGACAAATGAAGGGAATAGGCAATATGTCTTATTTTTATTATCATGATATTTCTAGGGAAGCGTTAGAATGATTATAGTAGAAACTTTTTTAATCTAAACAAGGAGATAGTTATGAAGAAACATGGAATAGCAATCTTTATAGTCATTCTATTTGCAAGCATTTGGAACTTAGCTCTGAACTCTCACATATTAGTTCATTTTAAATGGAACCTCTATATCTTCACCAATTTCATCTACAGTTTCCTCGATGATTTCCCTTACATCTTCATTCAAATCTTTGTTTAAAGATTCTTTCATCAAGTTATAGCTATTTTTTAAGTTCAGATTAACAACAACTGAAGAATATACATCTACTATCTCTGTAGATGTATCATTCCATATTTTCTGGAGAAAGCTATTTAATCTTTTTCTCAACAAATCACTTAACAATTCGTAAGTATAAGTCTTCCTGTCAGCAAATTCCGAAAAACATTCTAACGTTTCAAGAATATTTAATTTCTCTAAATTTTCAATGGAGTCTAAATATTGAATAATATATGACTCTAACTGTTCTTTTGACATAACATCAGGCAATTGTTTAATTTCATTCAAATTCATGTTTACCTCCCAAGATCCACTGGTATATGGGTAATATTTTGCTGATTGTTCCTATACAAATTCCCGTCAGTACCCAAATACTTTCTTTCTATTTTAATTTGTGCGCTCTATCCGTTATAGGAGTTGCTTGTAGCAAACTCAGATGGAGAAAGCTTACTCCCATTTTTATTGTTAAAGGAGCAAGCTCACAAATAAATTATTTTGTAACATTAATTATCTTTTCAGCAATTAACCGACACTTTTCAATACCTTTATCGAATTCCTTTTTAAAAGATTGTGCAAATACAAAATGAATCTGTTCTGCTAATTCTTCTACAGAGTTTGTTTCCTTACTTTTTTCATATATTTTACATATTTATGAATAATATTCATCTTCTAGTAGAGGATATATTTCAATTGGGTTCCATTCATTTCTTCTATATAACCTTATTTCACAGAATTTAGCTGTTGCACAGTACTCTCTTAAAAAACAAATGATTCCTACCATTACCCTGGGAGAGGGGATTTTCCATACTTCACTTAGAATCCACCAAATTCCGTAATAGTAATCCTCACCAAACCTATCTCATCCTCTAAGACTCTCACTTTTATATTAATCACTCTCAGTATTGTTTTCTGGAAGTTCTTCCGATACTGGTTTTCTGACCTTATCTATGAATCTCTCTTCAGAAGCCCCAAAAGTTTTATAATTTTTTTGCGCCATGTTCAAAGAAATCTTATTTGCTCCCATGACTATATCAGGATTATTGTGCGCAACAGTATCATACTGCCAATAACAAACTTCACAAATATCAAAATCCTCTTCAACTGTAAAATTACCGCAACATGGGCATTTTTTCGTATCCATTTTAATTGCCTCTCTTTATTTTGGACTATATAAACTAATTTGCTCTAACCAGTATTCCAACCCATCTTCAGGCTTGAAATAAGTTGAGATTCCTCCGTACTTATTAATTATCCCAAATTCATTTGTAGCAGAATCATATCTGAAGTATGTTCCTTCGTTTGAGACAAAAGTCTGAGTTGTTGACGTTGGGCGTTTTTCTAAAAATTCTCTTGCATCATGTAAATATTTTTCTGGTGAATCATAATCGTACTTATTGACATGTCTATCTAATGTACTTTTACCTTTACCATTCATAAAATCCACTTCTGGATTACGTGTTCCGTCATAGGGTTTAGCATAATTTCCACCTCCGCCCCCCCCTCAAGAGCATGAGGCGTACTCTCTGGCTTAGCTCCCGAAGAAGAAGTGGATTTTGATGAGCCTCCACCTTCTCCTCTCGCCATCTGCCACAATTCCGCTGTTTTTTCTCCTACTCCACTTGCACTTTTAACCGCCGTTGTAGCTCCATGCGCCGTCAAAGCTGCAGATCCAATTAATCCTGGTACTCCGATTATACTCCCTACACCTGTAGATGAAACTGCAACTGATAATCCTTCTCCACCTAATCCAGCTACTACCTCACCAGCTCCCTGCAATGTTGTAGCTGCATGACCGAGAATTTCACCTACTTTAGCTGCCATGGGATGATCATAATCCCGTTCTTTATCAGGTAACATCCCTAAGCTTAAATCTTCCTGAATAGCACTTTTTGCTCCCTGTGCAGTATCCCAGAGGATTTCTCCTTGAAGTTTGCTAGCTTCCATCTGGGCTTCAGCCTTGGTGATCTCCGCTTTTCCAATCTGTTCAAAGATTTTATGTAACCAACCTTCACCTGTGGATGCCGTTTTAACAGGGGTGCCAAGCCACGGCACATCCAGTACCACTTTCTCTCCATCTACCTGTGTAAAACTTTTTGAAATAAAGATGAGTTCTTGTGCAACCATAGATAGTCGTTCAAGCGTCACGCTCATGGATTGTCGAGAAACCTGAAATTCCTGAAAAAATCTCTCTTGGGTGGCTCCAGACCAGCCTTGTTGCACAAAATCAATTCGTCCACTCAAATGATTCAGCATACGTTCCAATTCATGCTTTCCGTGTAAGAACTGATCAGCAACTTCCATCAGTTTGTCAGGTGGAACTAATATTCTCCCCATTCTACCACGCCCACTTTAATTTTGATGGAAATAATCTTATCAGAAGGGATGATTTAGGAAAACCCATCTACTATCCTGATATTCCCTTTTAATCCATGTGACCTTTGAACTGAGCTAAACAGATTTACTATGTCTAAAGTATTATAATCCTTTGTTATAAGATACATTTATCAACGTGGCACTATTAGCCCTAAACTTCGTCCCTCAACCATATCTTGCAACTCAGGGATAAGCGTTAAGAGTTTTTTTATAGTTTCTAAGTTGCTGAGTCGTAATGTTTAAATCATCAGCAATATTGGTTTGTATTTTTTGGTGACCAAAATTATTTTGCTCAGCACTTTTATCTTTGTATTGATTAATTAAATATAAAATGCACCCCCATTTTTTATTGGTTGAACTTGCTGGTTCTCTCCAATAACTGTTTTAGGGGTGCATTATTTAACGCCTTTTTCAGAAATTTAATACACGTTTAAGAACCTCCGATTTGATCGTAAAGATGGATTTCTGCAACATGTGACTGAATAGGCACAGTAACAATTAACAAAAAACTAGCCGCGATGATCAGCATTACCACTTTTTTCGACATTGTTCATCCACACCTTTTCAATAAAATTTAAAAAACCGACTTTGATTTCAGGAACTGCATGATCCCTAAAATGTAAAAATAGCCCCATACAATTAATGAAATAAGTCTCATTATTTAGTGTATGATAACTTACCATTGAATACATCAAGAATTTGAAGCCATCATCATATGTACCTCGATGTAATTGATAATAAGCTAATTCATAACTCAAACGTGCGAATTGTTCTGGTATTACCTGATTAGTGTACATATCAGATGATGGATGTCCCTGCTGAGTAAAAGAATCAATTTCAACTTCAAAGCGCTGAAGTATGTTATCTACATCAATCTGATAACGATTAGCAGCCATCATAACATTTAACAGTTTGGTGACCATTTCTTTATCCGTTACATTTGTTGAGGCAATGTATTCAACATATTCCGTAAGCACACTTGTATCTCCAGACAGGAGTTTGTTAACGTGAGTATTACCTTCTGACCATTGCTTGTATAAACCAATCCAGTGCTGGGTATCCTCGTCATCCTCTTTAACCCATTCTAAATCCGCGTAGGCGTAAGTATATTGTAAAGCTTGCTGATAATCGCCTTGGGCTTCACAGACACTTGCACACAACAGGTCAGCATAGGAAATGTATACAAACAAGGGACGAGTTAGATTTTTAGTAGATTCATCACGTTCTCGACTGTTCTGTTTATGTTTCAGTGTATATTGGATTTCAGCTTTAGCTCTCATTTTTTTAGCTATTTCCTCAACCTTATCCCATTTACGTAAAGACCTGTATACGTTTGCCAAATCCTTTAATGCGTCAAGTTGGTCTACTTCATTAAGGCGCTCAACAAAAACTTCAAAAATCGTAGCTGCACTAAGGTTTTTACTTTGGTCGTCTCCAATCTGGATTTTAAATATACGATATTGACAGATGGCTAACCGTTCCGAGTGCTGGTACTTCTCCGCTTCTGCAACTCCCTCATAGAGTATCAATGCCGCTCCTAGTCGTCCCTGTGCCAACAATCCTTCTGCAATTTCAAATAGTTTGGGTGAGTAGAGAAGATTGTCCATGATGGCCCCCACCACTCGACGGATCGCATCCAGCTTATCCAACTCCGCACAGCGATACAAAAATGGTTCTATTCGTCTCATATTCGGGGGAGTGTCGATGATATAGTTATCTATAAACAGATCGTAAAAATACCCTTCTGGTAAACCCATAGCTTCAGTAATTCGATCAAGCTGATTAATAGACATAGATTTATTACCTGTTACAATGCTACTTATTATTCCCCTATTCATCCCTGCAATTTGTCCAAATTGCGATAATGTTAAGTCCTCTTGTTGTAGAAATTGTTCCAATTCTGCTCTAATCGTGGGTGTAATATTCATCGATAAACCACCCTTTCAACGTAGACTAACAATACTATGCATAGTTAAAATTATTATGTAGTTGTGAAACAAGTAGTAAAATATTCTAATGATCTTGATCATACCATCTTTTGGCATAAAATCATATACCTTTCATATATGTACTTTAGATACCTTTTGGGATAGTTTTCGAGGATTTTATAATTAAAAGTATCATCCTCATATTGATGTATAGTTTATTGGGAAAATCAGAATACAACTCATCCAATACAAAGTTACCTGATTAATAGTTATGTTCATATTCCCTTGTAATTAATCTATGATTTGAGCTTAGATTGGATGTATAGCATAGAAGCAACCTTAATGATATTAGGGATGGTATCGACTATAAATTGGGCTGAGTCGGGGAGTAGAGGTGCTAGGGGTATATTTGTAGAAAGTGAATGGTCAATTGATTTTAACTACCGCCGGGTATCTATAGAAGCAAAATCAGTTCATAAAATAACTTCAGCGTGCAGGTAGATGTGCTACTGCATTATTTGGAAATTTAATAGGCGCTTTGGGTGTAAACTATCCCCCTTCTTCAAATTACACACCAATATATGGTTATTAAAAATAAAGAAACCTAGCTCGCTTACACTAGGCTTGTGAGTGTGTACGTAGTGTACACATGAATATTATTTTATCCTACCTGTTGCTGTTGCTCATATTCCTTTACCCTACGATAGAACGTGTTAGGCTTCATTTCTATACGTCTCATGGCTTCCACTGCTGTTATTCCACCTTGCTTCCATTCCTCATATACCATAATGAAGTCATCGCTTATTGCCTGTTTAGGACGACCAAACACAACGCCATTGTTCTTAGCTGCTGCTATACCTTCAGATTGTCTACCGTTTATCTTCTCACGTTCACGTTCTGCCATGTAGCTGAGTAATTCAAGCACAATACTGGATATAACTTTCTCCAAGCCATTATGATATTGTCTAGTGTCAAGAATTGGCATATCAAGAATAACGATGTGTGCGCCTATCTCGTGCGTAATATCTTGCCATTTACGTTTGATTTCTTCTGCATTCCGTCCAAGTCTGTCCAGGTCCTTGATGAACAGAATGTCGCCTTTCCTAAGCACACTCTTCAATGCTTGATATTGTGGTCTGTCAAAATTCTTGCCGCTTTTCTTATCAATGAAATAATCACGTTCCATGATACCTAAATCTTGCATTGCTTCCAATTGTCGAGCTTCGTTCTGGTCTTTCGTCGATACCCTTATGTAACCATAGTGTCTAATCTCACTCATATGGATCATCCTTTGCTATGTCATTGATTATATTATAACAACACTATGTCAAAATGTATATCAATATATATGAAAAGTTTCAAAATAATTTATATACTATTTGACATGCATCATAACCACTTATGACACACACTAGACTACTATTGCAAAAGGTATACTATATGACATGGTGTTGAAAAAGGCCTTGGCTAAATTGAGCATAATAAAAAGGGCAACCGAAGTCGCCCTAGATATTCCAATTATACAAATTAACTTTTCAAATGCTTTAGTACGCAAATCTATTTACTGTCTTCTTCCTTGATATAAGTAGCTTCATATTGAATGATCGCTTTAGTTTCATCAGTAGCCTTTGAAACGTCGTAGACTACTTCATTTTGATTGAATTTATCTTCATCATGGAGAGATTGCGTTTTTTTTATAAATAATGCATCTTTAGTATAAATTTTATCAGGATGATTAAGTCCTTCTAATACACTATCAGGGACTATTTCTTTTGTAACGTCTTTCATTTCTTCAGAAGTATCATCACTAGCAAAAACATTATTACTAATAACTACAGCAAACGTAACAGTAAGGGCAGCCAACCCTAAAAATTTTAATTTAGCCTTCACTTCTTTCCTCACCCTTCATTAATTAATTGCATATCCATTTCCATACATATTTTAACAATTTATATGTATTCATAACCAATATATTCAAATTGTATGCATGAATTCAACAAAAGTCAAATTGCTCAACTCTTTTTTCAATACATTTGTAATCATAGTTTGAAAGTAATATTTTGACGTTATCAGTAATGAGGATAGGAAGTTGACGCTGTGTCAACCATATGAGGGTATCACCAACTTTGGAGACACTGTAGAGATATCCTATATCGACACCCGTATCGAACCTCAATCGTCAAAATTGATAATATGTGCATAAATACTATATTCTATATGGTTTTTTGAGTCATTGTAGTTCAAAATTGTACCATAATATATTTACATCGTTGCCGTATCGAGACAATAGCTAAAACATAGATAAATGAAGGATTTTTTGTGAGAATAGTTGGAATCGTAGATTCAATCGTACGAATTGGAAGGAAATTCGCTAAAAGGCTAATGAATCAATGGATTTTTTTATTTTTAGCAATTGATTTATTCAAAATTTAAATTTTTAAAAAAACCTTTATTTATCTATGTTTTGTATCGTAGCTCAATCGAATCATAAATCGTAACAAGAATCGCGGAGTGGAAGTGTTATTTTCATGTTTTTTCACTCTATCAAGTTGGTTCATCTCATATATATAATAGAAGAAACTAAAATCTAACTCATCATGAACCCAATCGACCTCTATACTAAATTGATTCAGTATTAAACATGGAAGCAAGCATCATAATGAGAGGATAGGAAACAATTTCCCATCCAAAGACAAAGAGGCAGACCAAAATAATTTTGCTCTGGCAAAAACTCAGGAAGATATTTTAAATAAAATTGGTGAGTAAAATTATTTGACTCAGCACTAAGTTAAAATTGGGACTCAACTCTAATGATATATATGGGAGGAAATTTCGTCCTGAACGATTTGATACTTAGATATGGCGATTCACCATGTCCGAATAATGTTCAAACCTTACTAAAACGAAAGATTTAAATTCAGTTGTCGGGATTTGCGACATCCAAATTCGACTCACATATAAACACAATTGAGTTTTCAGCTTTCCCATTTTGGGATATCCAAACTTGTGTTCATCTCGGACACGAGTCATGTTTAATAGCGTTACACGGTGTCACACTATTATTGATATTCCCAAACAATCTTGTCACTTGGTGACATTAGGTGACACCCAAAAGTTGGACGTTGTCCAACAGTTATACGCACCGTACAACTGTTTAACACTACGTTAAACCTAGTCATATCATCAAGGGTTATGAAAGTTTGTCACAAACCTGTAGCTGATTTTCTTATGTATCATGCCTGTATATAAAGGTTTCTCCAACTTGAGGAAAGCTGAATCTTTTGCATGTAGAGGGTTATTTCAAAATTAAAAGAAGCCTCCTCACCTCTCAACAAAATACCTATTAGTCATATACCAAGCCTTACCCTTAACAGTTTCCACCATACCCTTCTTATTATCCAAGAACACAATATCACCACACTCTTCACAGCCCCATTTATTCCTCTTGTACGCTGACTCTTCTATATAGGAAGCTCCACATTTACACTCTACCTGAATCAATACCTTGTGCTGACTATATGCATCTGCTAATTGCTCTTTACTCTTACTCGCTACTACTGGTTGCTCTATTGCTGCTACATATTCCCTTTGCTCGGAAAATTCATTATGTACTTTAAAATCTGCAACTAGCTCAGGATTCAATCCGAAGTATTCTTTACCAACTGTGGTTACATATTTACTCCCAACACGATAAGATTCTATCCAGTCCTGTATTTGTTTGGTGGATAGGTTTACACTTCCTTTAATAACGCTATTTAGCGTGTAAGTCATAGTATAATACTGGTTTAGATTATATATGAAGCTGCTCCTTTAGTCTATCTTATAACGTTCATTATACTATAAATAGGAAACAAAAAAGACGCGGTTGACCCACGCCCTTACAATTAATTAATTTTAACGAATGTGTCAAAGAATTTTTGCCGATTGCATTTATCATAGATATATGGATCAGAGAATTGTCGTTCCAAGATCTGTCCTCGGTGCTGAAACTTTCGATTTTATACCCTAAGAAATTATTCAGGCTACTTCTATCTATGTCGATTGAACATGTCTTACCATCAAAAGGAAAAATTATTGAGATGGCGTTTAAATATTGACGTAGTAATCTAGCACTTTCACCAATCGTTTAATGTATTTAGTCCAAATTAGTCTTCTTTTAATCTAATGCGTCATTTGCAAGTTTTCTATGCAAGGCTTGATAAGCTCTGATTGTTATACTCGCCTCGTCAGCAACAATAGTGACGGAATCATTCAAATATGAAGTGATAATTCGAATGGTAAATTCAACGTGGTTTTCAATAAGGTATACCTGATAAATCACTTTTTCTTTACTGTTGTGTTCATTAATCACTTGTGCATCCTTGAATTCCGCGCGAATAATATCAGGTACCAGAGTGACGGCTTTTTTCTTGAATTCAAAAAAAATCAATTTGTTCTCATACAATTCTAGTAGTACTAATCCTTCCCTCATTGCACTTGCTCTCCTTTTTCTCTTTTTGATAAAAGACTCGTTTTTTTATATACATCATGAAAAATTGTTGTCAAAACAATCTTTGGTTTCACACTTAATTTTGTACCATTGTTGACCAAATTTATTGTTATAATGGATGATTAATCTATTCCCACAGCGAATGCAGTATTTTTCTGTTAGATTTCCTTTTTTATGCTCTACCAGATAAGCCTCTGCTAGTTCTATCTCTTCAATTATTGTTTTAAGAGCATTATCACTAATATCAATAGGTTTCTTGTCCCCTCTTTTTGCATCAATTGAACGAGAAAAAGCTCCAAATCCACCAACCAACTCATGATGATGCGTACTAATCCGTCCACCACCTCTTTCAAACAATATTATCATCGGTTCATATATGTCTAGAAACTGAAGTGCAATATTGTTGCTGTTATCAAGCAAAGTGCACCATCGTAGATAGTGTATGCTTATTAATTTCATAAGCATACAATCAATTTCTACAAAGTTTGGACACTTTACCAATAGTTCATCCCATTCATTATCGACCATTTTATAGCCTATTAACATATCCATTCCTGCATAGATACTTGTGACTTCTTTGGAGATAAACTGTAAATAAGCACCAACTCTTCGGTAATACTCAGCAATCAACCTAGCATCTACTTCGTATTCACCTCTCGATCTGAATTCAGAATACCTTTTATTAGAAACTCCAATGTATTGTTTCGCGTCAATATTCTTAATTCTCTCAACAGCTAGTTCGTGATAACTCATGAGTTTTATCCTTTCTTACATAATCATTTGTTCGTTAATTACACAGTAACGAGAGAACGTCCAGTTTCTTGAGAGCTACTTTATTAGCTAGCTATTCTTTAATATCATTTCCATCTTCATCTATTAATCTACTTCCTCCACCAAATTCCCAGCCATTAGATTCAACAAACTCTATAAACTTATCAATAAATTCATCGGGATCAACGTTTCCTTCAGTAGCAAAAACTGCTCCGCTAATTTTTATGCCTTTTTTCATGGAACCCTCTCCTTTAATTGATGCTACCCAAATCAAAGATTCGTTTTACTGCCATTTAGATAAATCCGTTATCTCTATATTCATGACCTTTAATACATTATCTAGCAATAATTCTGCTTCTGAGTGTCCTCCGCAGTATATTGGAGATATTGCAATTGTTATAAGATCCCAAGGATATAAATTTAGTAACCTCTCGACCTGGTCTCTTACTTCAAATAAGGGGCTAATAACTGGTTCTATTGTATCGTCAACTTCATTAAACACATCTAAATCAAGATCTAGGATAGCAGATCTGTTACCGACTTTTTACTAAAAGAGTCCTGATCAAATGCATGAAGAAAATCATCAATTTCTCTAAATCTCTGGTGCTTATAGTTAAAGTTTATGGGTAATTTAGAGCGTATCAATTTGCTTAGTTGGGTTTCTTCTTCTCTCAGTTCTTCCAGCTTAAAAATGTCGTCTCTGTATCTTGAAACATAAATTACTTCTTCAATGGTTTTACGAGCAAGAGATGCCCAAATAAAGTTGTCAATTCGCATTAAATACGACTCAGATGATAAAGAACCAGTCGTGTAGTCATGGCCTTTGCTTAAGCTTAATATTTCACTTTCTGTTTTAGCTTCCAATAGGTTTTTAACTAAAACACCATCAGGAACATCATCTAGGTGTGCATCAACATGAACAACTAAGGATTGTCCCTTTATTCGTTCATCAAGTTTTGCTAACTCCCATGCTGCGAAAGCCCAATTATGATCTCTCATTATGTAAACTTTTTTGTTGTCAGTATGAACTTTCCAATTAACATCATTTTCCCATTCGTTATTCAATTATCCCCGCCACCTCATGAAAGACTGATCTGATCTGCAAATAATGAAATCAAAAATGCTTAACAATGCATTCGCTCTTTTTTAGATTTCGACTCAGTTCTTCAATAAAGTTAAACTTCGCATCGTTGTTACAATGCATTTTCAAAGTCTGAAGTCTCAAAATCGCAAATTTACCAACAGCTTCTTGATCTACATCTCTCGAATGGTCAAGCCATAGAACATTTACATTATCAAAGATACCTTTGTGGCTATCCCCTTCAAAAGCCAATGTTTTTGAGATAGATTCAATTTGTCTTTGATTTAAATCTGGCCACTCCTTTTCTATTAATTGCGAAAGATATGACCTTTGGGCGGCTACCTTTGTATATACCTCCTCGTCCCATTCTGAAGCAATAAAGTCGGGTTCAGTTTTGTTTCCAGCTTTAATCTCATGTAACCATTGAATTAGCCCTGTTCTTGAAACAGGGTCATTGTGATTGATCCCAGCAATATACAACTTCATATAGACATCTCCTATAAAAGAATTGCTTTATCAGCTACTTTGAATAATATCTAAATCGTGCAAATCAACCATACCTGATCGATTATTGTCATCAAAACGAACTTTAGCCCTTATGGGATTATCCAACTCATCTAATTCAAATTCAGCTATAACACACCTTCTATCTCTGTGTTTGATCTTCAGAAAATTCAATGGTGAAACAACATAGTGACCCCCAACAAACAAATTCACTGCTCTTACTATTTCACCTTTCCTTATTTGCTCTAAAAAATATCCTGATGAATTATTGCTATCTCTTAAATTGTTGTAATCCATCATACTTCAGTTATATTTTGATTGAGAATCCATTTGCTACACCTCGTTTCCTAGTAAAAGTGTTATTTTATCTAGCCCAATAATTAGGACATAATTCATCTGGATAATACATTTAACTGTCCTTGTATGATTACAAGTATTTGTTTTGCATTTTATATCAACATTAGTCCAGTAGTCATTGTAATTTTTGAAAACTCATATTTCCTCTACCACAATAACAGGAATACTCCCTTAATTCTCTGATTACAAACATTACAATTTCGCGTTTCTTGTTCTCATTCATTTTAGTTCCACCGCCTTCTGTATGAAATCATCGTTTTACTTAAGTACTTTCTTTGGCTCTTATACTGTGATAAAATATAGTCAAGATGTATATACTAAAAAAGAGCAGGATGCGCATACATCCTAACTCTTTTACAACAGCCGCCTTGAAGAGCGGTCGGCAGTGTTTTGGTTCAACGAAATAGACCGTTTACCTTTGCACAGGGCGGTCTATTTCTTTTTGTTTTGGTTCAATGCAATAACAATTGTGACGATTAATCCGATCAACGCTACAATCAGCGTACCGAACATCATCATTAATGTCAGAGCATCTTTAACCTCCACAGGCATCACCTCCTTTTCAGGAGACTAGCCGACCGCCCATCTAAGCCTTTCTGTTGTAGGGATATTATACCATATTGATGTGACTATTGACTATTATAGTACTAGATGTTGAATTGCGATATATAACCTTTAATGCTGCCTTCTTTAATTTCTGGGATGATAGTTTTTAGCTGGTTATATTCCTTGCCGATTTCTGACGATAGCTCATCTGTCTTCTTGTTGAATTCAATTAGGCTCCCAGAAGGGGAATCTGCTTGATCTGCGTATTGTGTATAAAGTCCATATAATTCCACCAGTTTTTCATATGAAGCCTGAAACTCAGTTGGAGGATTTTTCAACTTACTCATTAAATCGTCTACTGATTTTGTTCCTTTTTCAATTTCCGATAAAACATTTTTGGATTCCAAAGCTTCACGTTGATATTGTATAGCCTCATTAAAATCATAGGCTTTCTTTCCGTCTACCTCGATCCAATAATCTGCATCAATTGCACGTCTCCAAACATCTGAATATAAATCACAAACCTTTTCTGAAGCCAATGAATATGCAACTATCTGAGTTGCTGCTTTGTCAACATTCTCTTTGTAGGTATTCAAAGCAACTTTATGTTGATGATCTTTGTAAATAAGGACCCCACCTGTTAATCCCACAATCAGAATTAATGTAGTTAGTATGAACATAACCTTTTTAAGCTTACTTTTTCGTGGCTTTTTAATTGCAGGAACTCCACTATCAGCCAAATTTGTACCACATTTGTTACAAAAATGACTTTCCTCCTCTAGTTGATTACTACAATTCGGACAAATTTTCATTTATAATCCTCCAACTCTCAAATTATACCAATAGTTTACCATGTCTTGGGTAATGGGTCTATAGTAACAAAAAACACCTATTGCTAGGCGCTTGGTTACACATCAAAGGGGTGATAATACGGCATCTCCTTCTTATTTCAGCTTCCTTTGGCATCCTCCCTACCTATTGGCTTGAGCCAGCACTTTCAAACTGATTAATTGACCATCCCAAGCCTGTAGGAAAAGTTTTCCTTTAATGAGTCGTCCGCATCTATACATTGGTTATCGCTCCTTGATTTTATAGAATGTAGTGTCACGCTACAGTGCTTATTCCAGTAGAATGCAGCCTGTTACAGTACGATGTTATGATGAAATAGTAATTTTACATTGATTGGAGTTCTTCAATTTCCTTCTGTTTCTTTTCAATCTCCAAGTCAACTAATGCATGTTTAACAGCAAGCTTAAATGATTCAGCGATACTACTATCAAGCAAATTAAGTTCAGGGCTGTTTACAGGCTTGTTCTTGTCTATTACATCGACGAGTGGATCAAACCTTTTTTCTTCGTACCTGCTGACAACTTGGAACATGTAGACAACTAACATAGCTGCACCATTATGCTCTTTTATGAATTTTTCATATAATGATTTATGCAAATTATTATTCATAACCACACCCCATAAATATTATTAATTAGTTGTTATGCGCTTTAACAGGACAAATATGACCTATAATGAATATGTAATTGCAACCTGCCCTGCTATGTATTATTTGAATTAGATGGATAATGCCACAGTTAGCGATGAAGAATACTTGCCGCAATTAAAATAGACATCATAGATAAGCTCAGGGTTGTCCGTTTTAAAACGTCTAATCTTGACCGCCTTCATTGGTTCCTGAAATAACTTTTCTAGTGCAGTTTGTTTATCGCGATAATAATCGTAAACGAAAGTTGTTTTGTCGGTGTAGCTGTAGGAATCAATGTCCTCTTTTCTCATTTTAGCAAGCAATGACAATTCAGGTACGCTACCGCTAGTTTCAAACAGTAACCGTTCAACAAACTCATTCAGTCTATTAATCGTTTTAAGGTGAAACTTCATCAAGTCAATAATGATCGTTGCTTTAGGTGAGATTTCGAGTTCAGTCATAACCTTTTGTAGTGCAGTGTCCATATCATGTACCCCTTTGTTGGTAGTAGTGAACATATATGTATCTTCCTCCTTGAGAAATTGATAAAACGGCAATATCAAAGCTAAGGAAATGTATATACATTTCTTCTCAATAATGGTATAATCGTTTAGTGGTTATAATCATTTAATGACTATATAAACAATATACGACTATAGACGTTTGATGTCAATAGTTTTATTTAAGCATATTTAGGAGGAAAATAATGAAGCCTAAATTCACACTTACATGTAATCTAGATAAGATACTTAAAGAAAAAGACATTACCCCCTATAAATTATCGAAGGAGACTGGTGAAAGAATCGGAACAATCTATAAATTAGTAAATAATCAAGATCTTGATAACTCTCGTCTTTCTACCTCAATGATGGCTAACATTTGTGGTTATTTAGGTATCGGTTTAGGGGAGTTGTTCGAGATAGCAGAAGAAACAGGAGAATAAATCTACAGATTACTATAATCATCACCTACATAGACACGGCAAAGAGCCTAGATATGTTTAATCATCTAGGCTTGTTTTTGTACCCCGATTGAACGCAATTTTACGTTGAATGAATCAAGCGTCCGAAGAGAATAAAGTCCTAAACTGCTGCTTTTTTATTAAACTAATGTTTCCCATTAGTTCAACAGGCTGCCAACCAAGGGCAGCCTGTATTATGTTACCTACCAATGAAATCAACAATTGTTTTTTTTATCTCATAATCCAAAATGCTCACGAACTAATTTAAACTGTTCTTCAGCACTCAATTCGGGTGTTCTTTCCAGTGTTTTGATGCCATTTCGAATGCAGGCACTTCTTACATCATGAGAAAATCTAACCATGTTTTTATTGCCATTTGCTATTGTTGCCGCTGGATTTGATGTAAGATTAATAACATCCAAAATCATCTTATGGTCTTCTCTAAAGAAATATAGCCTTTCTATTTCTTCGTCAGAAGTATAAAGGCAAATCATTCTTTCTTTTGGAATAAAGGGTAATATACGCTCGGGCATAATTCCTAAGTCTATAATAATTGGTTTATCAGTAGGCATTTTTAACAAATCCGTAACAAAAAACTCCATCATCTCTTCGACAATTTGAAAAAGCCAATGAACATGTTCATCATTGGGTTTATTGAACCATTTATCCCAATCTAAACTCGAATGAGGATACTTAGGGCAGGGTAATCAACTGGATTTGTGAATGGTCTGTAATTCATCACGTTATCTTCCAGTGTTAGAAATCCTAACTCTTTAACAAATTTCTTTGTCATTGTGGACTTCCCTGCACAACAACCACCATTTAACCAATATACATTCTTTAATTGTTCCTTCAAATAATCATCATTTATTTTCATTGTAATCCTCCTCAATTTTTTTAATATTGAGTGAGGTGACGGATTCTTATTGGTTTTCTGTAACTGTAAAACCACATAGTAAATCCCCCTTTCATTTTCTTAATCAATCGTATTCGACATATTTGGGTTAATTCCTTTCTTCTCGTTATCCTGCTCGTTAGCTTAATACCAGCGACCAATCTAAACTTTAATTTCACCAGACATTAAGTTGTAACGACATCGTTACATTGACAATTCTGTCCAGCGAAGAATAAAAGTGAGACAGCACAATTTTACTCCCTCACTCATGAATGAATTTTCCGCGATTTCGCGGAGTAGGAATCGTGTCACTTGGTGACACGGAATAGTGACGACATTACAATTTGATATTCTCTTAGGGTTACACTTGATGACACCCATTTCGTTTGATATTCACACACACAGAAATGTAGGAAATCCCACCATTTAAACGTACTAAGCTTAACTTAGTAGCCTAATACTGAAATTGTTTAAGTATTAGTAATGGCAACAATCCGCCCTAAGTTAAGTTTAGGACATCAATAAGGTTCCCCGAATTTTTCGTAGAAGATTCTCAATATCAAGGTATCTATCAATCTGCACAAAAAAAGTGCATATTGAGAATTGAATAAAAAAATCCAGTCACCGTCAATATAGGGGCAACTGGATGGTAAAATTGGTGTTTTACATGGGTTATATTGACTATATATACTCTCCTTATTAAATCAGACTCAAATACCTTAAACAAGTTGGACATTGCAAAAAATATCTGACTAAACCTCATCCCCTCTTAATTTTTCATTAATCTATTTCAACGATAGCTAGTTTAACCTACTTTAAATAAAAGTACCTACTCTTTTGTAGATTTCATCAATCTCATCTTTATTTAAGAAATAGCGGATTATAAAAAAATAAACAAATAGCCCCAAAAAGACAAAAAACGACATCGACTTTTGATTCGAATGGCATGTTCAAGTACTTTAGGATGTGTGCTAGTCTTTGATTATAAATATTACAAATTGGTGCAATTATGTTAAAAATCATAAGAAAAATTACTAGTCCGTTACTTGTTATTTCTTTTTTTAACCACCTCATTCTTAGCATCGCCTGCATCAGCAGACGGAGAAAAGGAATTGACGTCAAAAGCTAAACCAAATTCGTCCTTTTCTACATTGGTAGATAACATTGTGCAGGGAAAAACTACGCTAAAAATCAATACCCTTAAAGAAACAAATGTCACAAAAGACGAAGCCTTAAAACAATATGCTAAAGCTTTTGATATTGTAGAAAAGTATATTGTAGAAAAAAATATTAAAATCAATCAAGATCTCGACAACATTGAATATCAAAAATTTATAAAGTCATTAGGGTCATCACTTGATGACTTTTCAGAGCCTGACAGACAAGAACTTGTGAAGTTAGTTAAATTTGTGGATTTATACGAAAACGCTGAGAAAAACAAGATTATTAATAACCTTAAATCAAAATTATATACAAAATCCATTAATGAGGATGGCTTAGCGGAACTGTTGGAACTTGTACCAGTATCCTTGTCAGATCCTTCAACAGTTGAGACTCCTTCGACTGTTGAAGCCTCAGTTTATCAAGAAAAGGCAGACATAAAACCGTTAAGATATGCAAATGGATACAGTTCAGTTGATGCAAGAGAATATGCTTACAAATGGTGGGATGACCGTAATCCAACTTACTCTGAGTACTACGCCGATTATTTTGGTTGTTCTGTAAGTAGAGCATGTTGGAATGACTGCACCAACTTTGTTTCACAGGCATTATATGCTGGTGGTATGCTGGAATGGGATGGTTTATATTTAACTGGTGATGATGCTTGGTACTTTAGAAATGGCCACCTCTTTAAACCAACCCATAGCTGGGGAGGGGCACATAACTTCTATAATCACTGGAAGTATAGAGCTAAATTAGCATCTAGTACAAACGATATGTCAATGGGAGACCCAGTAAATGCTGACTTTAATAATGATGGTGACATTGATCATACAGCTATTATAACTGAGTTTACGAATGGTCATTTCTTTTTGACTCAGCATACAACAGATCGAAAAGACGCTCCCCTATCTACTTGGTATTCAAATGGGTACAAGGTTTATGCATGGAAAATGAGTACTGCAAAAAGAACCCCAAATGACTGAGGTGTTTATGCGCTTGATTTGTTTAGTATTATTAATAATCCTTGCATCATGCTCAAATGTAACAGATAGTTTGACCCAGGAGGTTAGTACTGAATATGAAAATGTTCAGGAACTTAATAATTTGCCTCTTCCCAGCACTGCCATCAAAGTCGATGGAAAATATAATAAATATTTTAAAATATATGAAGTTTCTCAACCTTTTGAAAATTTTAATGCTGCATATCAAAAAGAACTCAAAGATGAGGGATGGGAAATAACTGAAGTCGAAAGCAACAAAGTAATATCAGTAGAAAAAAACAATATTAAATACTTACTGATTATTACTATAAGCTCTGACAATCAAACAACCAAGGTTACAGTTAGAAAAAATTCTTAAGACCCCACACGGGGTCTTTATTTATATTATGAATATGGAAGTCTCAAAGCCCCCGTAACTTTCACCTACGTTGGTTAACATACTCCTTTGAGCAGACCTCACAGGAGTATGATGCATAGTCACATGCTTGCCCCCCTCCAAGAGGTCACAAATGCCGTCACAAAATTCAGTCATTTATAAGATTTTAATAGAATGAATCAGTACAGATCAGTAAATTGAAAATTGCTATGAAAGCTTGTCCCGTTTGAATTTACGGCTTAAACATCGAAAAATTTCACTGCCCCGAATTCGGTACATCTTAGACGCACCACACATGATGTAACCACGGGAGTTAGAGATCGTCAACAGCGTTGTTTTAGGCAGTTTGACCTCGACTCCGATAAATGTATGCTCACCCACTTGAATAGGCTCTATGTGTATCATGACGATTTCATGCACCTCCTCTTTGTTCATCCGGGATATTTTATGCGGCATTTGCGGGTGAGTGTGGACATATTAGGTGGGGAATGTATGTACAGCAAAATAGCGATATCAAATAGACCCGACGTATTTTTTCTCATCTAGTCTCGGTGATCATCGTTAATGGTCTGGGTTACGCTTTATTCAAACTTTTTTAAGTACTGTGGCGGCACAAGGTCGGCAAGCCAAACACCGTGGTTGGCTTTATAAAACTTCACTTGATTAGCCAATGCCTTTGCTGTGTCCACTTCAAGGATCACTAGTTCTCCGCGTCTTTTGCCTGCTAAAATTGCAAACTCAAGGGATTCAGACAGATGTACATACTTTCTGCCCATTGGCTTAATTCCTTCGGTGAAAAGGTTATGGATTACCTTTGTGTTTGTACCGTGATAGAGAATCGTTGGTGGAGTAGCTTCCTCATAATTTAATTTGCCTGCACTGTGTCCATAATTAGCTCTTATGTACCCATTAACCATCTCATATCTTTGTTTTGGACAATGGCTTACTACTTGCTTGATATCCGACTCACTGACATCAGACCATCTATCCTCTGATCTTATTCCTCGAAGCAGGTCTTGAATGTCACAATAGCCCTCATGATCCAGTTCAAGACCAAACTGTTCTGGTGTATGCCTAAGAATCTCACTCATAAATTTACTAAGGCTCTCTTCTTGTTTTGGCGTTAACATGATATGCTCCTTCTAATTAAAATATTTGTCGATCTATAGTAACCAATCTGATGATTCATAGCGTCTTGTGAAGTAAAGCACAAATGCCCCGATAAGGAAGGATGTACCTCCAATTAAAAAACCTCTTGACTGTTTATATTATAAGCCACAAATACTGCTGGAAGCCCAAATCCACAAGGAAAATACCCGAAAATGCCTCTTACCAAAGCCATGATAAAAGATTTCCGATTCATAAATCCCCCTCCTTTCTAATAATGTACTTTATTATATTAGAATAGTTAGATTCTCACATGAATTTTCCCCATACCAGTCTTCATCAAAATAGTATTCGCTTAGTTTATTATTAATTTTGTTCAAATCCATTTTAATTAAATAATCCTATTATATATAAAATAAACTCTTTCCTTCTGTATTGCTGTTAATTTTCTTTAAAAACGCAAGTTCATTATTTATATTTTATAACAACACTAAGTAAAGGTAGAGTATACAATTCGCATACCCCATCTTTACAGATGTCCTTAATTCATTTTATATAAATCGTACTACTTGTGTTCCCTTTTTTATATCTTCAATGTTTCCTGAATCCTTTACATTAATTCCAATTAGCGGATGGTTAGCAATGGAGAAAGAAATGCTTATATCCAATACGTCCAGTTCGCATTTCGTTCCATCTATCTTATCTACTTGTATTTTTGAACCTATCAAACCTTTCAAATTGGTATGATCCTGCTTATCTAAACCAAGATTTGTTCCAATTAAAATGATTCCTTTATTAGGTGTTTTAATAATATCGTCTAACTTCATAATCTCCAAAAGAGAACCTCTCCATTCTAACGTTCATGTATAAACAGTATATCTTTAACTTCCCTAATTTTGATACCTTCGTTTTTTAATCTAGTAATTCCATCTCTTAATAGCATGATCCTTTCTAATTGGGTCAAATCAGGAGCAAACCGTGCAGCTCGGATACTTGCTTGAGCTTCGTCAAGTGCAAAGTTCCTAGTTATAACGTTAAATTCATCATCCATAACCCGGAAGGATTTTCCTGCTAGTCCTGCTTCATAATGTCCGACAACTTCATGCGCTATTGTTCCATGACCAGTAATCCGGCTATTAGCTGCTAATTTACCTGTCGCATTAGAAGGTAATACATCATTATTTATATTGAGAATCGTATCAAATAATAATCCAGTAGGAGATGTGTCATTAGGCCCCGCTACACGGATATTTTCTTGTGGCATCCCTAATTTTTTTGCATACTGAGTTAAACCTTCAATTTGTGCTACAGTTAAAGGCACTTCATTACGCAGGCCATTAGTATCAATAATTTTTCTTGCATTGTCCGCCTCTTTTATTATTCGGGTAGTTCCATCTTTTAATGGAGTATATTTTATAGACCCTGATAACCCAATTTTAGGCTTAATAACTGAGCTAACTCCTCCAAACAATCCTGCTGTACCGATCATATTAGCCCAGTGTTCCTTTGACCACGCATTGGTAGGATTAAATGCTCCCTGAATCATACCCGTTATTCCAAATGTACCGAAATTGAGCATGTCATTCCATGAATCGTTTTGTTTAGCTGCCCGTTCCATGTACCCTTGATACATTCCTTTTGGAATACCATACGACATATAATCTAAGAAGCTCCAAACCGAATCAAACTTTTTCTCATAGCGTACTGAATTAGCATCTACAAAATCCTGACCTAGTTCAGTTAAGCTATCTACCGATTTCTGGAATGCATTTCGTGTATCTGGAGCAGGAATAGCACATGAATTCGGTGGAGGCGGTAAACAACTTGTGTCAATATTACCTGCTTCCATTAGGTCCGCTAATCTGAATTTATCTGCATGATGACGTAACTCCCTCGCAATAGAATCCATCAGGGTAACAAAGTCGTTCATATTCTTCTGAGCGGTCTGGAAGGAATAGTAAAAGTGCTCTTTAGTCAGTCCTTCCCACAATTGTCCCATAGATGAAATTTGTTTTAATAAATTGCTATTCATTTGAGTTGCAGTTTGCTGTGCTAACTCAAACTGCTTGGAGACAGTCATAAGTTGCTCAGGTGTCACTTTAATAGTTGTCATAGTTTACCTCTAGTCATGAGTTCGTTATGACATAGTAACACTATTCCGATTTATGGAAAATAAACTTAATTCCTAATTGTTATATGAAGGATTAACCTTTCTACCTATGTCTAAAGACTTAAATTCATCGTTTTTTAATCTTCATCTTCATTCTTTAATCTTTAACAAAGGAGTAATGTGAGAAGCGTTTTTGTAACTTTTGCCTTCTGCAATTTGTTTGACTCTATATGCACATCCCTTCTTGTTTAGCCCTCCGTCTACAAATGGATCTCTTCCAAAAGTAGTTTTTCTTCGACCATTAGACAGTCTTTTGCATGAAAAAAGTGAAAACCGGACTGGTAAGGGGGTATCCCTATCCGTTCCGGTCCTGTTTTCTTTCGTTACAACACAGTTTGTTTCTGGTATTTTTCAGTCTTACGATCCTTTTTTATCACTTTACTGTTATTCCTATAATCATCCCATGAATCCAGACTCAAGTAAGGCTCTGCTTCGATGATGTCTTTTACTTTGCTGTGCTGTTGTTCTTTGAATAGCTCAATCATTCGAATTAAATCATTACGATCCAGCAGCTTCACTCCATTATAACTGGCTAACTGTTCACACGAGGGAGTATATTTACTTGAAGTAATCACAATAGATTTCTTAGCTCTATAAAATCGCATAGAACTGTACACTTCCTGAACTGCACTCAAACCTACAGGATTGCTTAATGCATACCGTTTTGCCTGAATGACATTGCGATATCCTTCTCTATCCGTAAATACCAAATCTGTTCCAAAATCTCTACTGTCCTGTGTTTTATACGCATCACTATAGCCTAAACACAAGAACAACCTGAACAGATACATTTCAAAATCCTTGCCATCTTCCATACGATCGATCTCATTTATTCCGATTTTGTAAGGGTCAATATCCTGCGTTACTTTATATCGCTCTTGGACTTTAGGCTTTTTAAGAAAACGTAATAGAGCCAAAGCAAGTAATACAGCAATGACACCAACAACTATAAATATGTACAACTCTGCTCCTCCTCAGCTATTCAACTCTTTTCCATACTTGCTTATAATACAACAAATAGGTACAACTTCCCATAAAATTTAGATGAATATAGTGAATTAGAAACAAAAACAAGTCTAAATAAAAAGGCAACAGGTAATACCTGCTGCCTTACTCCCTATTATTCAGCTTCCGTTAATGTTTTTAAAGCTTCAGTAAATGAATTGCCGATCGACATAATTTCTCCATTAACTTGCTTGCTAAATTGAGACTCCGTAAGTTTATCTTTTCCTGCCGTGTGATTTTTAATGAATTTTATAAGCTCTGCTTTCTGCTTTGCAATATCCTTTAAAACTTGGTCACTTTCTCGCTTGTAATTTTTAATACTTTTACTTAGTTCAACCTTCGCCACGCTGAGCTGCTTCTTTAATTTATCGCAATCAGCCTTCGCTTGAGCTATTACCGTTTTACTAGACTTATTTTTCACTTCGTTTTTATATCGCGCAGTTGCTTGGTTTAATCTTTGAGTCAGCTCACGAACCTCTGCCCCCAGAATAGCATTAAGTTTTTTTTGTGCAGCTTTAATTTCTTTCACACGATCTTTGTAATTCTCAAAGTATAATTTTTCAATTTCACTTGTTGACATTGCTTTTGTAGATGTTGCTGCCAATACTTGTGATGGAATTAAAACAACAATCATTAATAATAGTAGAATAGCTTTCTTCATATGTATCCCCTTGTCTGGTAATAGTACAATTATCATAAGGGAAATGAAGGGAATAGACAATATAATTAAAAAGCATTAGAAGAAAAACTGAATTATTTCTATTCTTTCAATTAAAAAGGGAGATCGTTATGAAGAAATATGGAATAGCAATCTTTATAGCAACTCTATTTGCGAGCATTTGGATACTTAGTAGTTACACTAAAAGTTATACCCAAAACGAAGTATTCAGCTATCTTATAAAAGATCAAGGATACAAACCATCTGAAATTTATTCAGTTGAAACTCAAATAGCTAAAGCTCCCTTAATTAGTACACAAGTTATATTTAAGGACGAAATCGATGCTAGGTATTTTTATAAAAAGGAGCAAGGTAAAATTATTCAGTATAACCAAGCCCCTATTAAGGGAGTAGATGATGGTGCTTATATTTATAAACATCATGAAAACAAATAAAAACGAAAGATCATCCTCAATTCAGTGAAAAAACTCAATTGAGGATGGCCTAAGCTATTCATTTTTCCAGATAATAGAGCCATCTGAAGATGTAATCATGCTAGGGGGATCGTCATGGAGAGAAATTTCAATAAAGGAGCTTTTTCTTTTTTGCAACCATTTATATATACTTCCTTCATCGTTAATCGGCTTAGATACTATTTTTTCAACTTCAATAACTGCAGCAGCATATTCAAGGAACCCATTATCTTCTTCATCTAAACCATTGTTTGTTTCATAGATGGTGTCCCTAGTGCCAATAATCTTTAATCCATTCCCCCAATGAATAGTTAATTCATCTTTTGGCACAGAAATAATAGCTTTAATTAAAGAATCATATCCCATATACTCCTCCTTGGTTTAAGGCTCTTCTCGTCTTCAAATTCAATGGAGTGTTTCGCTATAAATAAACCATTGTCCCAATTCCTTATTAACCTATCCAGACACAACCATCTTATCATGGATGATATTGTTGTTTGCTGTATTCAAAAACTCGTGTCCTTTATTTGATTGACCAATTATGCAAAAATAAGCCTACTCCCATTTTATTGTTAAAGGAGCAAGCTCATAAATAAATTATTTTGTAATATTCATTATCTTTTCAGCGATTGACTGACAATCTTCAATGCTTTTATCGAATTCCTTTTTAAAAGATTGAGCGAATACAGAATGGATCTGCTTGGCTAATTCTCTAATAGAGTTTGTTTCCTTGCTTTTTTCATGAATTTTATGTATTTCTGAATAATATTCATCTTCTAATAGAGGATATATTTCGATTGGGTTCCATTCATTAATCATTTGTACTATATCATTGTTCATTTTTATAGACTCCTATTCTCCAAATAACGATTTAGATAGTGCTTTATATGCATCACCATACTTACCCTTAGGAATAACTATAACAAGCGTCCCATCGTTAGCAATACAGCAGCATCTTCTTTTGAAAACAAATGTTTAACGATGAAAATAAATTTAATCAATTAAATGAGGAAAAACTGCCGCATAAATAGGATAGTTTAGTTCCAAGAATTATTAATTAGAGGTTGTAATGTTCACATTTAATGTTTCACCTATTTTTTGGGTATCCACTTTAGCTCCCAACACTTCGGAAACAACTCTTAAAGGAACTTGAACACGAGTTGTAGGAATCTGCGGTGCCGCCAGCATCATTTTCTCTTCATCGTTGACATATGCAATCTTACTACCGATCGCCAATTTAATTACAGTTCCATTCTTTGATTCGATTGTGACTTGTTGTAAAGTTTTGTCCCAGTCTCTTACTCTCCCTCCTAGATTTTCAGAAACGAAGCGAAGAGGAACAAAAGCTGTATTTGTAGCATTTTCAATATAAGGAGGTGAATCTGAATTAGTTCCAAAATTAATAGGAACACCGTTTACCTGTACATTAATTGTGTAACTATAAGGATGTTTTGTTGCACTGGCTTGTACGCTTAATACAAGTGAAAAAATAAGAAATACGGAAACCGGAAAGAATCTTTTCATCATTCATCCATCTCTCCCTTTATTTAAAATTAACAATTTACTGAAAATATATCTTTCTGACCTCCAAGATGTACTTTTCCTGTGAATCATACATCGTTGCCTAATAATAAGAATAAAGCAAGGAAGTTTTTTATTCCAAACTTTGCTATTGTTACAGAGTTTGATTATACTTTAGCCACTATTAGAATTGCGTGTTTCTACCGAGGAGGGATCAAATTCCAATGAATTTAGCCGTCAAGTTGATGCAAAAATTCAAAGACCGCGATACCCAGAATAAGCTGAAAGGCTATCGGGACAAAGCGGAGCTCATTAGGAAACGGAATTTGGAAGCATGGGACGATCAGCGGCTGAAAGCGGAATCTCTCCGGCTGAAAAAGGAAGCAAAATTGGGTACGCCTTTGGATGAGCTGCTTGTCGATGCTTATGCGTTAGTCTGCGAGGCAGCGAAGAGAAAGCTCGGATTACAGCCTTATGATGTCCAGATCATGGCTGCCATCGCTCTGCACGATAGGTTTGTGATCGAGCAGCATACCGGCGAAGGAAAAACGCTCTCTGCTGTTATGCCTGCTTATCTAAATGCGCTGACCGGCGAAGGCGTTCATGTGCTCACTTTTAACGATTATTTGGCAAATCGGGATGCGGAGTGGATGGGTCCGATCTATCGTTTCCTCGGATTAACGGTAAAATCGGTTCAAGCGGGCATGAGCTTGTCCGAGAAACGAGAAGCGTACGCCACGGATATAACCTATGTTACGGCCAAAGAAGCGGGATTCGATTATTTGCGCGACACGATTACACTAAGCGAAGCCGATACCGTGCATCGTCCTTTCCACTACGTTATCGTCGACGAAGCGGATTCACTGCTTCTCGACGAAGCTCGGGTGCCGCTAGTCATCGCTGGCGAGCCGGATTCTTCCGGCAACGACGTAATTCGTTTCGCAGATGTGACTAGACAGCTTGAGCAAGATAAGTATTACGACTTCGACGAGTTCAAGCGGAACGTTTATTTGAATGAGGCGGGCGCTGCGAAAGCGGAGTCGCTGCTGGGATGCGGTAATTTGTACGAAAGCCATAATAGTCATTTGTTGTCGTCGTTAAATTGCGCGTTGTATGCGGAAACGTTATTGAAAAAAGACGTCGATTACATCGTCCGGGACGGTAAAATCGAGCTGATCGACGAATATACCGGCCGCGTGGCGGAGAACAGGCATTTGCCAGAAGGACTGCAAGCCGCGCTTGCAGCCAAAGAAGGGCTGCACTCGAAAGCCGGCGGGAAAATTCTCGGAACGATCACCCTTCAACACTTCATTAGCCTGTATCCAAAAATTTGCGGAATGACGGCTACCGCGTACGCTTCCGCAATGGAATTCAAAGAGATTTATGCGCTGCAGGTCGTGCAAATTCCACCGAACCGGCCAAACATACGGATCGACCAACCGCATCGAATTTATACCCATAAGGAAGCCAAGCTTAAGGCGCTTGTCCAAGAAATCTCGTCCGTCCATGCGATGGGACGGCCGATTCTCATTGGTACGTCAAGCGTGGAGGAGTCGGACATGCTGGCAGAGGCGCTAGCGGTTGCCGGCGTACCCTGCCATGTTCTGAATGCGAAAAACGACGTAGAAGAAGCCGAGGTCATTGCAAGAGCGGGAGAAATCGGCGCCGTGACGGTGTCTACGAATATGGCGGGACGCGGCGTCGACATTCGGCTCGGCGGTGGTAACCCTACGCAAGCAGAAGTTGTCGCCAAGCTGGGAGGGTTATACGTGATTGGTACACATGTAAACGAAAGTGTGCGGATCGACGACCAACTGCGCGGGCGTTCTGGACGCCAAGGCGACCCTGGAGCTTCCGTATTTTTCGTAAGCTTGGAGGACGAGTTGTTACTTCGGTTCGGCATCGATAAAGCGATTCGTGCCCACAGGCAGGATGAGACTCTCGAAGACCCGGTGCTACGCAGCAAAATCGCGCATATTCAGCGCGTTATTATGGGCCAGAACTTCGATATCCACCAGGAACTAAACCGTTATTCGGATATGGTGGAGGAACAGCGACGTATTCTATACGAGGAGCGGCTCGCAATTTTGAAAGGAGAGACGCCGATGAGCCCTTCGGAGCAGCGCGTACGGCTTTATTATATTGACAAGTTCTGGGCTGACCATCTGGCATACGTTTCTTACCTTCGCGAAGGCATCCACTTGGAGAGCCTTGCTAGCCGCAATCCGATCGACGAATTTCATGAGCAAATCATCCAAGCATACGAGCAAATTCCAGCTAAAATAAATAGTGAGTCAGCGAATATGCTTGTAAGGCTCGGAAGTTCGAATGATCCGGCGAAGTGGGAAGCGTTCGGTCTGAAGAGCCCTTCTTCCACTCGGACTTATATAATCAACGATCAATACATCCAGAATATGCGCAGCTCATGGACCGCAATGACTGTATTTGCTTTTGGGATTCGCAAGATTTTGAGGCCGATATTCAAACTGTCAAAATTTTGATGCAGCGTAGCTTTTTCGAGAATGATCGGGACGAATAAGAGCAAACGCTCGATTCATCCTGCGCTGAAAAAGTTGAAGCGAAGCATTGACTCCGTGTTGACTTTGGACGTCCGCTTGGATTTCTCAACTTTATAATCGGTATAAACATACCAATCACGGCCGCCAAAGCTATGGCGGCTTTTTTGCACTCATTTTGAGGAGGGATTGATATGCCAATGGCAACAAGCGTAGCCGCTATAAAGCAGACATTCTCATTGAATGTAACCGCCATCGGATGTTGGGCTAATAGTCAAGCCTGATTTTGAGATTGATCCGTTATTCTTCTCTTTTTCTCAGCAATAAGTAAACCTAGTAGTACATATCCTCTGTACACTAATCCAATTAAAAGCACTCCGCCAGCAATAGAAAGGAGGATAACTAAAATATTAAGTATAAATAGAAATAACTCCAAACAGACACCTCCAAAGTAAATTAGTCTTTTTTATCTTATAGTAAAAGTCGTGTCGAAGTATCATAAAGCTTGTCATAAAACAAAATAAGAAAGTAGTTGAATGAAAGAACTAAGTTATTTAAAAAGGCTAATGGTCAGAATAAAATACTTATATCTGTGCAACTTTTTTTCGTTTTTCTGGTATATATGATAAAAAAATGAAATCAGGTGTTTATTCAATGAGACGAATTTTTGTTTCTCTACTTGTATCTTCCTGCCTTCTAATTTCTGGCCTGCTTCCAACGGCTCTGAGTTATGCGGAGAATTCAACTTCCAATCTTCCCGTTGTAGTAGAGGATGCGGCTGTGTTCTATCTGGTTCCGCACCAACTGACTGCCGAATTGAACAAATCTTCTTTATCGCTGGATTTCGTCTCCATAAAGACCGCTCCCCTGCTGAAAAGAAATAATCACTTATATTTCCCGTTCAAATGGCTGGAAACAGCTCATTTGGCAACCATCAAGTGGGATGCAAAGACAGGCAGTACGTGGGCGGAGTTTAACACTGGGAACTCGGTACCATTTTCCTCATTACGATTGATGCCTAACCAATCAAAGATTTACAGTTACTTCGACGGAAAAATGACAGCACTAGATGAGTCAATTCCTAAAACGTTTATGAAAAACGGCCAATTGTATATTCCAGTGTCATTCCTGTCTAAGATGGGAATAATTTATACATGGAATAATGGTATCATGCACTGGACCTGGAACGATAAAATAATCAAAGCGCTTCACCCAACGTACACAACGGATAAGGAAAATATCACTTTTAGCGCATTAGTGCAAAAAGAGTTCGGGCATGCTTATCTTATGGTGAATACAGGAGACGGTGGCATGACAAGCTCTATCGGAGGTAGCATTAGCACGTTTAAGGGAAAAGAAAAAAACATTGGAAAGCCGATTATAATGAATGGACAAACATTTCAGCGGATTGAATACTCAGTAGAACTTCGTCCCGGTCCAAATCCATTAGAAATTCACACTAATGATAAAGGATCTGTTAAGATAATGGTCCATCGCAAAGTATTAAACCCATCATCCGTTCCTATCAGATACAATCATGCCGGTAACGAGCAAGACATCCGCTTTACCAAACCGAGCCAGGGATATCTCCGTGTAAAGGCTGGAGATTCAATAGCAATTGCTGGAGTCGTGATGGACACGTATATCCAAAGCAATGAAGTTTCTTTTGGAGTGGCAGCATTTCAAAACGGTGATTTTGTTGAAGTTGAAAAAAAGACCGTTATTCCCCTCAAACAGGATAAATCCTTTAGCGGTTCTGTCGTTATTCAAAAACCTGGTACTTATTTGGTCAATATTCTAAGCCCAGATGTATTCGTGGGAGGTAGTTCACCGTACGGCTCTGTCAAATGGGCTGAGATAGCAGTCGAAGTATTGCCTAAAACCAAGAAAAAACCATAATTCTTCTCTTCCAGATCTAACACCAGCTAAATATGGACCAGTATAATAAAGGAGCAGCGGCGGACACAAGACTTGATAAATAAAATCTTGTGTCCGCCCCTGTTGTCATTGACCTAACGTTTCTCGTTAGCTTAACAAGGATTTCTTTTAATCACCAGGCTTTCCCTATACTAATTTGAATGGTTTCATAGTACAAAAATTATCCTTTTCCATAAACCTTATTGGAGGCTAGTAAATGAGTAAATTTGAAAAAAATCTAATTAAGTATTTGTCTTATGGTTTTTTTGTAGGAATATATTATTCCTTTATCAAAGGGCCAACTATGAGTTCTTCAGTCAACGGTATATTTAAGTTTTATACAGTACCCACTTCTACTTTTATTTTCAGAACTTTATCCATCTCGTTTCTACTAAGCCTCATTGCTGGAGTGGTCTATACTATCGTTTTTTTATGTATAAAAGGAAATAAGTATATCCCCCAGAATAATCCTAAAGCAAAAGGAGCCGACCAATCGCAATAGCTCCTTTTCTTTATTGACGGTTCAAAGCAAATATTGCGTCACAGGTAGAACTACTTTAAGCTTGCTCCTACTCAAGTTATATTAGCCTATCGAGGCACAGCCATTTTATCATGGATGATATTGTTGTTTGCTGTATTCAGAAACTCGTACCCTTTATTTGATTGACTAACTATTTTAAAAAAGCCTGTCCTCATTTTATGTCAAAGGCGCAAGCTTATAAAATATTAATCATACTCAATGAACACATTGCCGTTTCTATTGATGGCTTTCTGTAACAATATAATTATATTGTCCTTAAGGCAAGGAAGTACAGGTAATATATTAGTTAAACTTTTCGCTTCTTCCTCGGTCAAATTTTTAATATCAAATGAATCAAACAAATGTAGAGTCTCTCTAATATTTTTCACTTCCCAACGACTTTCCTCATACCAGCCTTCGTGAGCATCATACTCACTTAGTATATTACTTTGTACAGACTCTATTTGAATCAAGCAGCCCAATAATGTTTCAAAGTATCCATTCCATATCTTCAATGCATAGCTTTCATCTGAATTTATATAAATCACTCTTATTTCTGGTTCTCCTTCAAATCCAGCATAGTAGGTATCATTTATTTTATCTGTCTTCATACTCTTACTCCTTCTAATGGCTGTGATTTTGAACTTGAGAGCATTTTATTCTCAGACTGCCACGTGGTGACCCGTTGGTCTGTAATTCGAGCCATTCTCTCAATGCGCAATAGGAGGTGCTTCCACTGCTACTAACATAAACTGGAATGGTGGAATCAACTTACTCTTCATCTTCATTAACCACTTTAATTAAATTTCCATAGACTGTCCTTGTATGAAAAGATGCATGTTCTTTAAAATGTGTAAACAACCTCATACATCTAATTGCTTGTATTTTGTTATTAACTTCAGCGGACCTTTCCAAACAGCTGAGCAAAAATGTAAAACCGTCTGAAAACTTCCCTTTACGCAAAAGATAGATTGCTAATTCCCTCGAGAAATCAGTATATCGCTCCGTTATGAAGCGTTGAGTATACAACCCTTCCACTTTTTCCCGCTCCAGAAAGGAGATAATTTCTCCTTCAAATTGTATTAAAATATCATCTACATCAAAATGATATCGATTTGCCGCTTCAAGCATATTATCAAGCGCGGGAAGAACTTCCTCTTTTCTTGAAGAAATATAATTTACATAATTAAGAAGAACGCCCTTATCACCAGAAAGAAGCTTATTTGCATACGTATTTACTACTGCCCAGTCTTCATATTGCCTCTTCCACTTCAAAGCAGTTTCATCTGTAGCATTCACCCAACTCAAATCGGCGTAAGCATAAGTATGCTGAAGTGCTTGCTCATAGTCTTTCCTTCCTTCACAAGCTTCTGCCCGAAGCAAATGCGAGAATGCCCAATACGCAAACAAAGGAAATTTGGGTTTCTTCGAATTGTCTTTATTCATATGATGCCGTTTTTGTTCCAAATTGTATTGAATCTTAGCCTTGTCTCCAAGTGCTTTAGCGAATAATTCTAATTTGTCCCATTTTCGTAACGAGCGGTATGTATTCGCCAAGTCTTTTAATGCCTCTAACTGATCTATCTCATCTAACCGTTCAACGTAAGGCTCAAATTGAATGGCTGCATCATAGTTTTTCTCTTGATCGTCTCCAATACGAATCGTAAACAATCGATACTGGCAAACGGCTAATCGTTCTGAATACTGATACTTTTCCCCTTCTGCCACATTTTCATAAAGGAACGCCGCTGCTTCAGTATAACCTTTTTTATAAGAATCCTCGGCTACTTCAAAAAGTGAAGGAAGATAAACAGGATTATCTAGCAACATACCTACAACTCTTCGCAAGCAATCAAGTCGTCCTAGCTCCACGCAGCGGTACAAAAAAGGACTGATTCTTCGCCAGTTGAGCGGTTCTTCTTCAATACATTCATCAATATAACGTTCATAAAAATAATCTGGTGGTAAATTCATTCCCATAGTGATGCGATCTAGCTGGTGAACTGAAATTGATCGGTTGCCCGTCACAATGCCACTAACTGTTCCTACATTCAAATCAATCATGTGACCAAACTCGGTCATGGTTAAGCTTTTCCGTATCAGATAGGTTTGTACTTCTGCTCTAATCGTAGGTGTGATCTCCATAGATAAACCACCCTTTCAACGTAGACTCGATATATAATATAAAATTAAACGATGTAATAGAGAAATGGTTAGTAAAAATCACTTTATCACCCATAGTTGTATCGTCTTTTAGAATAAAGCCATACACCCTTTAGTTGTGTACAACAACACACATTACATTTTTGCACTTTTTACATATATTTCTCAAAAGAAGATTTCCTCATATTGCTTATATACAGCAAAACAGATAATAAAAAGGTTAGACGGATCATTCCGTCTAACCACTTAATAATAGTAATTTTTTTAGGTTCTACTGTGCCTTATACTGGAGACTTTTTATTCTTAGATTCCTCCGTGGTGTCCTGTCGGTTCGTAATTAAACCCATCATCTTGATATTGGAAAGGAGGAACCATTATCGTCAATACTAGAAAACTAGTCACCCATAAGGTTAGAATAATTTTACGCTTCATCTTCATCTTCCTCCACCTCTTTAATCAACTTTCTATACACTGCCTTTGTTTCAGATGATGCATATTCCTGATAAGACTCATAGAGTCTTACACATTTGATTATATATGATTTATTATTAATAACTGTAGATTTTTCCAAACAACTCAACAAAAAACGAAAACCTTCTGAATAAATCCCTTTATTTAAATAGTATTTTGCTAATTCATTGGAGAAATGAGTAAAACGTTCTAGAATAATTTGTTGAGTATATACTCCTACCCGATTTTTTTCATTCAAAAAAGATTGAATTTCTACTTCAAACAATGCAAGTATATGATCTACATTTATATTGTATCGATTAGCCGCCTCGATTATGTTATCTATTGCGGGAAGTATTTCATCTTCCTTCGAAGAAAAATAAGCAACATAATCAGAGAGTACGCTTACATCGCCAGACATAAGCCTATTCACATAAGTATTAGCGTCGGCCCATTCTTTAAATTGATTTTTCCATTTTAAAGTTGTATCATCTTTTTCTTCTACCCAGCTTAAATCGGCATACTTTTGAATATGCTGAAGCGCTGTCTCATAATCTTTATTAGCATCACAAATTTCAGCACGAATTAAATGCGAAAATGCCCAATAAACAAATGGAGGATAAAAAGGCTTCTTTGTTTGTTCGCTCTTTGTTTGCTGCTGGTCAATTTTATATTGTATTTCAGCTTTATTGCCCAAAGCCGTAGCAAAGTTATTTGCCTTATCCCACTTTCGCAATGAACGACAAGTATTTACTAAATCTCTTAATGCATCTAACTGATCAGCTTCATCCAAACGTTCCACGTAAGTCTCAAATTGGACCACGGCATCATAGTTTTTCTCTTGATTATCTCCTTGCCTTGTATGGAACAAACGGTATTGACACATAGCCAGACGTTCTGAATATTGCTTTTTCTCACTTAGAGCCACATTCTCATATAGAATAGTTGCCGCTTCGTAAAGCCCTTCTCTAAAAAGTTCTTCGGCAAGCTCAAATAAAGATTCTGAATAGCCTAGTTTATCCATCAATAAATTAACCACATCATGAATGCAGTCCAATTTATGGAGTCTCGCACAATTATGTATGAAAGGACTCATTCGACGCCAATTCGGATTAGCCTCCGCTAAATACTCAGACACATAGCGTTCATAGTAGTAACCAACGGGGTAGCCCATTGCTTGTGTAATTCGATCTAACTGATCCACTGAAAGTGTGCGGTTCCCATTAATAATACTGCTCATGGTGCCCGGATTCATTTCGGCTGCTCGAGCTAAATCACTTAGGATTAAATCATGATCTCTCATATGTTTTGCTATCTCTGTGAGTATCGTGGTTGTTGTGTTGTACAAAGTAACCACCCCTTATCAGGAACTTATTAGGATATCAACTCATTAAAAAAGGACTATTGCAATCCAATGATTGTATAGCCTTTCCGCAATTTATTGTACCATCTTTTGGCACAATATCATATACCTTTCAGAACCTTACTTAAGATACCTTTGAAGGGTTTGCAAAGAAAATTAAGCTCTATAAATCCTGAGACATACGAATCATATCTCTACACTGTATGCCATTCTCATAAATTTCTTCTAGATAGTTATGTCTGACAAAGAAATCTAGATCCACACCCACAATTCTGAAACCACATTTTTGGTAGAGAGCTAACTGTCCAATGCTAGAGTTTCCTGTACCAATTTCTAACGTTTTATAGCCTTGTGACCGGGCTGTTTCAATGGCATGGGTTACTAATTGTCTCCCAATCCCTTTACCATGCATGACTTCCGCTACTGCAATATTCACCACCTCAATTGTTTCGGGTCTTGTAGGTAAAAGAACATAGACTCCCACAATTTGATGCTCAATTTCTGCTACATAACACTGCCCTCTTTTCAAATATTCCTCAACAAGTTGGCGCGAAGGATCAGCTAGTAGCAAGAGCTCTAACGGACAATTTTCATTTGGTTTAAGCAATCTAATATTCATCTATTCTCTCCTGTATGTATTGTTATCCCCGAATTTTCCCACTTCTTGATTTATTCAGAAATCCGGGAGTGGTGGCGATGAGATAAAGCCTTAACTTAGATTGATCTCAATTCATACAACCCCTTGTGAAGCGAAAGACGGGCAGAACATGTACCTTCAAACAAGACACTGATGCCGAACACGGCCGGAAGCCTATCATCAGGAAACCAGGGGCGTTGCTTGTCTGTGACAATAAAGGAACCTTCCACATCCCCTAGCGGTGCGAATTTCTTATGATAAAATTCATTTTCCATGTGGGAGGATTCCTGAAAAACAAGCACCGATTCCCCTACTTGAAACGACAACCGCGAAGGGCCCTCCTCTACAACCTGCAAATCCAGGAGAGAGCCGTAAAAAGCTTTCATCGCTTCGAAGCTGCGTGTGTCCAAGAGCACTGCTTTTAATTTCATACGATCGTCCTCCCTCATAGATAAAAGATAACCTGTACATATCCAAATTAGCATATCGATTTAGGGGTGTATTGGATCATTATATTGGTTATTGACTATCTTTTAATTCGCTCAAAAGTTTGGCATTTACATCCAACGCCTTAAAACGAAGTAATATAGCCTGTTCATCCAGAACTTTACTTTTTGCCATTTCGAGATAAAGCTTGGGTTGATCCCGAAATGCCCTTGCATTCCCAATCGAGTATGCTTTCTTGAGATATTCATGAGCTAATACAGGCTTGCTCTGCAGAAGAAGCGTTTCCGCCATTTGAATGTAAGGCCCTGCATGTATAATCCGATACCCCGCACTTTCCAAATCTATAATTTCCTCATTTAAAAGCTCTACTGATCGCTGCATATGGCTGTTATAATTGAGAATTTGAACATACTGATGCAAAGTTACACTTGTAATGCCCCATGTATGCTTAGGTTCGGGGATGAGGTCCCAAGCCTTCTGTGCCTTTTCCTCGGCCAAGCTGCTATCTAACGGGAGTGTAAGAGCTGCTTCTTCTCCAAGAGCCCAAATCGTTTCTTCCAATTGAGCTTCCAGATCGTGATACATTCGAATATCCATCAGATTCCTCCCCATAGATAATATAAATTCTAACACTTAGAGATGTCTACTCCTTCATTACGATTAACGAAAGCGCTTAATCAAGGATATCACTCCCCAGATGAGCAACGCCAAGATCCCACTGACGATTACAAAGGTCATTAAGATCGAAGTCCACACGAAATGCAATCAACATCACCCCATGCATCATTTTATGGTCATCTTGTAAAGTATCTTCTAATGTCTCTCCATATTTTAACGCACGTTCACTTCCGCTGCATTCGAATTGAACAATTTTATTTTTATAATCATAGATAAGAATGCCAGCAGCGCAAACATCATTCCGCTCCAGATGAGCTGGTGTATTCCCAGATGAGAGATAAACCATCCGCCTATAGCAGATCCTATCGTAATACCCAGATTAGAAAATGAGACAAACAGGCTGTTACCGAACTCCGGAGCTTCATTCGCTTCAGTGGTTAACCATGTTTGGCTAATAATAAGCCCTCCAGAATGCACGGTTCCCCAAATGAGCACAACTACAATCATCGCTAGGAAAGATGTACCCAGAGCATAAGTGAATACGTAAACGACCATATATAGCAACGGGAACATGATGACGGTCTTGATCAGATTTTTATGTAATAACCCTCCAAATAAAAAGTTCCCAAAAATCATAACGATTCCAAAGACCATCAGCATCATGCTGATCCATGATCCGTTCATAAGAGTTATTTCTCCAAGATATTCAGCAAAATAGCTATACACTGAAAACATAGCCGCAAAGATAAAAATAACAGACACAATATTGAACCATAATTGAGGCTTGCGTAATATACCAAGCTGTTTGCCATAAGACATCTTTTGCTGGACAGGTAGAGAAGGAAGCCATATGAGGATTCCTACAAATGCAATCATGCTTACGACAGCTCCAAACCAGAAAGCAGCTTCTAACGCTATCTTCTCAGCAAGATAAGAAGTCAAGGGCACACCAAAAGCAAATCCTACTGTAATCCCGGCGAAAACCTTGGTGACGGCTTTACTGCTCTTTTCAGGGGGGACAAGATGAGATGCGGTCACGAGGGCAACTGAAAAAAAGACAGGGTGAAATATAGCAGGGAGAACACGAAAAATGAGCATGACCTCAAAATGAGTAGTATAGACATAGACAATATTTGAAATAACAAAACTGAATACAGCTATTAATAGAATAACTTTACGATTCATGCCAGAAACGAGTAAGGTCAAAAACGGACCTGAGATAGCAACAACTAAAGAAAATATACTGACGAGCCAACCAGCCTGGGAAGCTGATACATTGAATTTTTGAGTGACTTGGGGAAGAACACCTATAATCCCCATTTCCGTTGTAATAATGCCGAACACGCCCAAAGCTAGAATGATAATAAGTAACGGGTTAACCTTTTTCATATTAAGTATAAGCCTCCAATTAATTATATACATATATAGATTTGTAGATATGTTATGTGAAAAAAAACTCCTTTCTGTTTATAGTTCTTTTTGGATGTACTCGGCAAATTCCTGTATTGTTTTTTCATTCCGACGATAGTACGTCCACTTTCCTACTCGCTCAGACTCTAACAAACCGGATTTTTGCATCGTTAATAAATAACTTGAAATTACAGACTGTGCCAGTCCCGATTTGGCCTGAATATCTCCCACGCATACACCAATTTGAAAATTAAGCCCTTGCTTTAAATAAGCCTGTTCATCAAAATAATCTTCCGGTTTTTTTAACCACTGCATAATTAGACGACGAGTCTCGTTGGACAAAGCTTTATAAATCAATGACGGTTCCATACATCACATTATATCTACTTTATTAGATTTGTAAATATTTAATTCAGAAGATTACTCAGATGATTACATAATAAAATATAATAAAGGCTGCTTCCTCACGGAGAATCCGCTTGGAAACAGCCTGTTGGTGTCATCTCAACTACACAGATTTACTCTTATTCGAGCGGTACATCAAGTACAGAAAATACGGTGCACCGATCAATGCAATCAGCAATCCAGAAGGAATTTCGGTCGGTGCAAGCACGGTCCGTCCAATCGTATCCGCCAGCACCAGCATGACCGCTCCCAAGATGCTCGACAGAACAATGGAACGGCGTACATGGTGCCCGATTAACGTACGCACAATATGCGGAGCAATTAGCCCGATGAAGCCAATTGTACCCACACAGGCTACTGCTCCACCTGCCAGCAGCACACCCACTACCATCGCCAGCAGCCGGGTACGACGCACCGGAAGTCCCAGACCCATGGCACTGCCATCGTCAAATACCAAAAGATCGAAACGACGAGCCAGCCACCACGCTACTGGCAACAACACGAGCAGAAAGGCCAGAATGGTCGCCACCTGCCCCCAGTTTCGAGCGTAGGTACTACCAGTCAGCCAGATATAGCCTGTGCTACCCCAAAGTGAACCTTGGATGATCAACACCTGAATACCGGCTGATCCGATGGCAGATACGGCAATACCAAGCAGGATGACCACAGACGGATTGAGTTGCTTGTTCCACGATAAAAAGAAGATTACCGCTGCCGACACCGTCGCTCCGGCAATTGCCGCGATGGGCAACATATAGATAGGCAGCCCAGGCCACACAATAATCACTGCAAGCGCGCCGATACCAGCCCCCGAAGAAACCCCGATAATTGAGGCATCCGCCAAAGGATTACGAACCGCTAGTTGGATCAAGACGCCGCTGACCGCAAGCGCGATACCAGCCCCGGCCGCCACCAATGTGCGTGGTATTCTAAATTGTAGTAAAGCCGAATTCGCGTTCTCCCCGCCAAACAGGCCAGACAGCAGATCCCCCACCGGAATGCGCATGCCTCCAAACATTAGACTGAATACCGTTAATATCACGGCACAGCAAGCAAATATTGTAACCAGTCTGCCAAACGGTAATTTCCGAGAGCGCACACCTATGTTCATTGAAGACTGTCCACCGATACCGGAAGGCAGCTTCATCTTCCACAAAATCAGCCAAATCAACCAAGGTGCCCCGATCAAGGCCATGACCGCTCCGGTTGGCAAATCCATACTTGATTTGTGAACCATTTTCGCCAGCACGTCTGCGCCTATCAACAGCAGTGCCCCCCATAGGAAGGAACCGGGCAGTACCCAACGATGCATTTTCAGCCCGCTTAAGCGAACCAAATGCGGAGCCACCAAACCTACAAATCCGATGGGACCAATAACGCTGACTGTAATGGTCGATAGCAGAACCGCCAGCACAATTCCCACCGCCCGGGTTAAGCTAACCTTTTGTCCAAGGGATGTGGATGTGGACTCATCCAGATCCAGCACATCAAACTGCCTTGACAGCATAACAGCAATAACCGAGAGTCCTACAACCCAAGGCCAAGCGTAAGTCGTCCCACTCCAATCATTTTGCACCAGTGAGCCCGAACCCCAGAGAAACAGCCCCTGTGTTTCAAATGAATAAAAGATATGCAACGCTCCGGTAAATGAACCAAGAACCATGGATACGATCAGGCCGGCAAGCGCCAACCGAATCGGTGTTCCTGCTCTTCCTCCACCCATAAAATAAGCTAGCACCGCTGCCAACAGCCCGCCAGCGGCGGCAAATAGAAATGGCGCCTGGTGCAGCAAGCCAGGAAACATCACTGCACCAAGTACGACCACAAAGTAGGCACCAGCGTTTATCCCTAGGGTATCAGAAGCCGCCAGTGGATTTTTGGTGATGGCCTGAAGCAAAGCACCGGCAATAGCCAGCGCGCCGCCAGCCAGGATTCCAATAACCGTACGCGGCATCCGAAGATCCCACACCATGTTATGCTCAAGCGTATCCTGACGCTGGGTCAACGCCTCGATGACTGTATGCAGCGGGATCGAAGCTTCCCCATAACACAAACTTACAAAAAAAAGCACGATGAGGACGAGCAAACCGCCCCCAAAGATGCTTCCTATACGCCAAGTCTTCGATAAACCCGTTGTGTCCGTTCGGGTCATTTCGTCAGAGCTCCGACTACTTGATCAACCAGTACTTTGGATGAGATTGGGCCACCGAATGTCCATGTTGTGCCGTCTAGCGGGTAGGTCCGTTTCTCTTTAACAAAGTTCAGTCCGTTCCATACCGTGTTGTTCTTCATCGCGGCGCCAAATATATCGTCCGTCTTTTGCGTAATGTAGATAAAATTACTGTCCTGTACAGCTGGAAGAGCTTCGATTCCAACGGTACTAAATCCGTACTTCTCAGTCTGGTCCGACTTCCAGTCATTCACCATACCGATTTTCGCAAGTGTTCCCACTACAACCGAATTTTCTTTGAACATTCGCAGACTGGCAGCATTTTGAGATGTAAAGGCTTGTGTCAGCGCATAGTGAAAGTCTGCTTTGCCCGCTTTTTCCAATGTAGCCTTTGCTTCTACATAGTGCTGGTCAAGTTCGCTTAAGACTTTATCAGCCTGTTCCGTTTTACCGGTAGCCACAGCAACTTGCTTGAAAATCTCGACCATACGATCGTAATCATAGCCGTTCCCCTTGTAAGGATCGAACTCTATCGTTGGTGCAATTCCCTTAAGCTGTGCATAGATCGCTGCATTGTTATCGGCGTTAGAGATAATAAGATCTGGCTTGAGCGCCGCAATCGCTTCGAGATTGGGTTCGCCCCGTGTGCCGATATCCGTTACGGTATCAGCCAGCTTCGCCTCCGGTGTTACCCACAGCTTGTAGTTTTCATTGTCCGCATTACCGACCGGCTGTACGCCAAGGGCAATCAGATCTTCGGTAAACGTCCATTCGAGTACAACGACACGTTCCGCTGGCTTGTCCAGCTTGACTTCTCCATGGTCGTCCTTAACCGTAACTGGACCAGCCGCTGTAGATGTCTGCTCAGATCCTGCAGCACCTTCCGTCTTTGAGCTATCCCCAGCCGAACCGCAACCTGCCAATACAATCGCGAAAACTACAAATAACAATAGGCCATTCAACATCTTTTTCATTTTTCTCAATCACCCCTGTATGTATATGCATCGGAAAATGATAATCATTATCAGTAAAAGAGTATAGGGGTTAGTGATTTTTGTCAATAAGGATATATCGAAGTTCAATTGAATCGCACACAGGTTCCGTATATGATAACTTTATCATTGTTTTAAGGGAGGCTACATTGAAGTGGCAGTATTAATCAACGAGCAAATTAAAGCTGATGAGGTGGTGCTCACTGGACTCTCAGGGGAGAACCTCGGCGTTGTTTCCAAGTCAGAAGCCTTGGCTATGGCCCGATCCAAAGGAGTGGATCTGGTCTGCACCTCACTGATGAGTAGTCCACCACCGTGCAGTTTGGTTGCAAAAGGCAAAGGAAAAGCACTTGCGCAAAAAAAAGCCGCAGCAAGCAAAACAAACAACGGACGAGCCGCAGGAAACAGCGGCAAAGAAAAGGTCAAGGAGCTCCGCTTCACCGCTCACATTGAGGATCATGATTACGACACGAAGCTGCGTCAGGCGGACAAACAGCTTCGTTCTGGTAAGCCGGTACAGTTGGTTGTTAAGGCGTCAGGCGCAAAAGAATCACCTGTCGCCAAAGCGGTGCTGGAGCGTCTACTGGGTGATCTGAAGGAAGTCGGCGTAAAGGAAACTGGAATCCAGACGGGCGGCAAGGGCTCACAGGTAAAATTAAACCCTCGCTGAATGGCGAATCGGTAGATTGGAAAAGTCTCTTCGTCCGTAGAAAACAGAGGGCACATTCGGCCCTCTGTTATAAATCCCTTGTTTGAATTTTTCTTTTTATCTTCGGCACAAGTCAGGTGAAGCAGAGCGAGCAGATTCAATGTGGTTATCTGATTTACTATGATCAAGTGCTCCACCTCATTCCTGTTCTTGTCACAGCTACTTTGCTCCAAGGGAGATACCAAAAAGGTTTTTCATTCATCAACCTCGATACATAACCGCTTGCTTATTTCAGGATGACGCCGTTCGTTCCCGTTTGCGGTATGACAAACGACCAATCGGCATCCTTGTACAAATGGTTAACAATCTTTCGTTTTAACGTGAGCTGTTTCGGCATTTGATTTAGACCATCGACGAAATATCCGGCATCCTCCTGCGGCTCGATCACACCTGCACGGTCTGTGGTATAGCCTCCGCCAAAAAACATTGAATACTCCCTGCCATTCTCGTCAACTGCAACCCAGATATCTTGCGTGAAGTTTGGACTGCTGAACGTACCACTAACCGGAATGGTCGCATACATTTTGCCCGAATTGGAACTGGGACGAAGTTTGAGCCCCTTGAACAGATAAGCATCACCCGAATCTTCAAATTTAACGGGATGCACAGCTGAGGTTTGAGCCGGGTCGAGCACGACCGACATTTCGCTTTTCTCTCGAATTATATAGCCGTCCAATACGAATCGAATTTGCTGCTTATCATAAGCGAAGTCATTAAATTGGTAGAACCACTGCGTCTTGCCACTCCAACGGTCCAATTTAGATCGGCGTTCGAATTCAGGTTCTCTGTTATCCCCAAGCCATTTCCCCTGTGCATCTTCCAGGTGATACTTAAGCTCGTGAAATCCGCTTTTTCCGTTCAGCGCTCGGCCTGCCGCTTCCGGAGTCAACTCTGTCGTATATTCCAATGATCCGCCGCTTGGTGTCCGAGTAGCTCCCTGCATGTGAATTTGTAAGCCGCTTGGCGTCTCATACGTTTTATCAATTGGAGTCAGCAACGTTTGCTCTTTGGCTTTAGTCAGATCTGCCTCCAGATTCAGTCTCCAATCTCCTTTTACCGTTTTAATAGGAGCTTCCACATTGAGTTTATCCGCATACAGCCTAAGTTCACGGATATGCGCACTAAGCTGAAGCTTGTCGGTCAGTACTGGCCTCGTAAAGTCGAACTCAATCCTGCTAGTTGTCTCGTTGCTCCCTGTGCTTACTTCAAAAGGAACAGCGCCAATATCACCTCTCTGGTTATCAAAGATACTGAAATCGACATCTTGAAGACCAAAATCCCCGGCTATAGCATTTCCTTTGGCGTCGAAAACGTCGATCCCGATAATCATTCTAGTCGAATCGGCGATAAGTTCGTTGACTTTCAGGGTGTAACCCTGATCTTTAGCGCTGGCGCCCGAAATCTGTACCAGCCCTGTTTCACGTGCCTTCTTCATACCGCTATCCACATAACTATCTTTCGCAAACAGCGATCTCACCGTATCTGCGAGAGTTGGCTGCGTATACAGTAGTGTGCTAACCGCAAATACAGAGACGACGACCACCACACTCCATACTTTAAGCTGTGAAGAGCATCTGGTAAGGCGGTAATGTTTCACCTGAGCAACTATGGACGTGTCATCGTACGCTGCTGCGTTCTGTTGCCGCTTCCCGTGTCCAGTCGATCCCGTCATAATCTGTGCCTCCGTTTCCGCAGGTTGCCCGCTCGCAGAGTATCTGGATAGATCCTGATCGCTCGCGTCGGCTCTGTCAGCTGGTTCGATCTCCACTCCTTCCAGTTCCAGCATCACCTGGTCGGTAAACTCATCAGGAAGCCTTTCGTGAAACAACGAATTTTCCCAGTTCCTATCTTCTATCATCGATTTACCGTCTACTGCTTCAAGATTGGCTTTTTTCGTTGTTGTACGACCCCAGAATCTCATAACGTTGCCCCTTCCTGGCTTCTACGGTTTTCCGTAGGCTGATTTTAGCACGGTGGACGGCGTTGTTAACCTGCCGAACCGACATGCCTGTAATACTAGCGATCTCCTTGTGACTCAGTTGGTTAGTGTAGCGCAGAATCAACACAAGTCGATAATGTTCGGGTAGCGTCTCCAACAAGCGATCCAATTCGAAACGTAGTTCCTTTTGCAGCAACTTTGATTCCGGTGTTTCACGTTCATATGTATCTTCCTGTGCCGGAGACTTCGGATCTTTTCGGCGTCCACGGTCCTTCTGCAAATTGACGGCAATTGTATACATCCAACCGGCAAAACTTTGCGACGGGTTATGTGCTGCCAGTTTACGATAGGCTTTAATTAGAGTCTCTTGGGTCAGATCCTGAGCATCCACTTCAGAAGACCCCATCTTGCGAAACAAACCGTAAAGCTTATTCTGATAGCGCCGGACAATGTCTGCGTACGCCTGTTTATTGCCTTTTAATACAACTTCAATAATGGAATGATCGTCTGTCAGCTCCACGCGTTCCCCTCCTCTTACGGTCCGGCTTTTATTTGTTTCATTTCTAAGACTCCTAATCTGCATCTTTTCTCTCACTTGATCCATATAAAAAAGACCTTGAGGTTTTGTTGCCCTCAAGGTCATGAACACATAGCTCATTTCTCTATGCCTAGTTCAGCTGTGAGAAGATCACCGCTTTACTCATAAAATACATGCCTTAAACTTATCGCTATTTCTTACAGCGCTCAAGCAACAATCTTCAGCCGTGGATTCACCCTATGACCGCTCTATCAATAGCCTAAGTAAGATGGACAGAGCAATATGCTTGCTAAAATAGACCCGTTTGAGTACAATTCTCATAAGAAAATCCCTTGGGAGGAATTGGAATGCATCGAAAAAATGTCCCTCGTTAAGCCCGTTCTCCTCCATCCATGTGTTAGTTTCAACTCACCCCAATAAATCGGAGGGAGAATCACTAATGAACATGAATGGACCTATTCACGTTTCTCGAATTGAGAGATTTCAGACTTGCCACGAAATAGCTGCTAGGTTGCATGAGGTATATAGAGACAAAATTTTGGCTATAGGGGTCTATGGATCTGTTGCCAAAGGTACGGACGGCCCTTTCTCAGATATTGAAATGTTTTGTGTATTAAGTGAATCCAACGCTCCTGTAGATTTTAGCCATGAATGGTCGGCGGGTCCCTGGAAAGCTGAGGTGAACGTCTGTAGTTCAGACATTCTTCTGAAAACCGCCTCTACTGTTGAGGGCGACTGGCCGTTAACACATGGACCCTTCTTTTCCCCACTTCGTCTGTATGACTTTTTTTCTATATTAAAGGAAGCTGCCGAATCCCCAACAAGGGAAGATTTCAGGCATGCCATCAACGAAGTGCTTGTAGGTGAAATGTATGAGTTTATTGGAAAGCTTAGAAATGTCAGTATAAATGGCCCTCGTACTTTCTTGCCGTACTTGATCATGCAGTTTGCCCAATATGGGGCTATGTTAGTTGGGTTACACAATCAGAAGCTTTTCTCAACGGGCTCAATGGTTCTACCGGAAGCACTGGAACTGCCGAGTCGTCCACAAGGATTTGATCATCTGGTTAAGATGGTCATGTCCGGTGACTTAGCGGAATCCACAAAGATCATTTCAGCCTGTGAAAATTTCTGGAGTGGTCTTGTGAGCTGGGCAGTCGAACATGACTATCATATGAACTCACAACGAATCCCATTTTAATCGGAAATTAAAGTCCGCTTTAATTTCGCTTACTATAATACCCTATTTTCGCTATGCCAAATCCCCCTTTCATTAAGGGGGATTTTCATTTTTCTTCTGAGCGGATGAGATCCTTTTTACAGACATGTTATTTTATATTTTTTTGTAAAATATTTTAAATTTAAATTACTTGATTTCATTCCCCACCTCGCTTATTCTCGGTATATGCATACTTTGGCTCTATTAATCTTCTCATATACAACCCTTGTTCATGTACACATGCCAGAATGTATATTTCCTGTGTTTTCAGAGAAATTGTAACGCATAGGTCTTTATATAGAGCTAATTTTTGTTAATATCCAATAACAGGGCCCTAGGCCCTATGACAGATTACATTTTAATGATATATTGATAGATACTACAAAAGACTAATTACCCAGGGCTTGGGCTGGAGGATGTATGAAAAAGGAATCAAATCAAGACGAAACCAGTTATTTATTTAATGTTGATGTATTAGTTAAAGGTCGTTCGAACGTAGAGGCCCTTCAGTTCCTGCTTAATCTCTTGAGCCAAAACGAACAAATTGCGGATAGTCGGATTCAATCTGGTATCGAACTTGGCAATTTAATTGAAGCTGCATTATATCTAAAAAAACAGTCGGCTGTTAATAGCCCATCTGATGCAGCCGCTACGCTTGCGGAAAGATTCTCCAAAAAGAAAGCAGCCGCAATTCCGAACAAGACACCCGTTGTTCAAGAGATCAAACAATCCCACGTACAGCCAAAGCCTGCAATACAACAAGACCTTAGTACGTACGAATGGATCAAACGCTATATACATGATAATACGCTTGTACGGTTAATTGTGAACCGCTATGGAGGACAGCGCAGCATTCCTTGCCGCATACTCAACCTGGACCATGATAATAACCTGCTGAGTGTATATCATGTCGATGAGAAGCAAGTATACTCCTTTAAAATGAATGAGATCGACGAAATCACATCATAAGTGTAACATCTCACTAAAACAACTAAGCATGAAAAAAGAGAATCGGTGGAAAAACATTGCGTCTTTCCTGCCGATTCTCTTTTTTAGTATGGACCGATAAGTTTTCTAATCCTCTTTCTTTAGACCAGCAGCAGCCCATGCCAGGAATATCCATCCTGCAATAAAACATACGCCCCCTAATGGGGTGATCGCACCCAGCACACGGATTCCGGTTAAACTTAGCACATACAGACTGCCGGAAAACAAAATGATACCCGTGAACAACAGCCGCGCGGCCCATCTTAAGCGGGTCGAAGGGCCCCATTGTCCGGCAGCCAACGCAATGATTAGCAAACCGACAGCGTGAATCATATGGTATTTCACACCGGTTTCATATACGGCCAATGCATCCGCATCAATCCGTGCTTTTACAATATGCGCTCCGAAGGCTCCAATGGCTACCGCCAACATCATCATTATAGATCCTACCATTATCCATCTTCGTTGCATGTTTTTATACTCCTTTTCACTGTTCCTTTTACCCGAATGTTCTTCTTATTTTATCGGAACAGCATGAAGTTTACCAGCCAGTGTGTGTAAACAAACCGCATACAAAATTCGATGATTAAGCCCTGTCTATTGGAGGGTAATATGTAAAGCGGCTTGCTTTTTTGTTTATTTTGTGGAAAATTAGTACCTGTTCGGACTATGTTCAAGGAGTTGAAAAAATGAGTTACCAAGATCCTAATTTGCAAAAGCCTGCTGCGTCTGAGGAGCACCCTGTTTTTTCAGAAGCTCCTGTGTTTCAGCCTCCGGTCAAGCTCAAGCATTCCGGTCCCGGAATTGCCTCTTTTATTATGTCGCTCGTCAGTCTGATCGGATATATTATCTTGGCTATTATGGTCATTAATCTGATGGCTCATTTCAGCCAATACCAAACAATGAACCCGGAAGTCGTTTTGCAGCAAACCGGAACGATGCTGATTCCCTTTATTTTTTTAGCCAGCCTGCTGCTCAATTGTAGCGGACTTGTGGTCGGGATCATCGGCATTGCGTTAAAAAACCGCAAAAAAACCTTTGCTATTACTGGATTAATCATTAATGCACTCATTATTGTAGGTTTTATTGCACTACTTGCCATCGGTCTTTCGATTCCGAATAGCACAGCGGATATTTATCCTTCCTCTGTGCAGTCTTTATGATTTTTCTGCATCTCACAGAGAGGATTTAATGTATGAACAAAACTAAAATTTTTGCAGACAGTACCAGTGATGTTCCTGCCCACTGGCGTCAACAGTACGAGATTAGCATTGTACCATTGTATACAGTATTTGGTGATGAAGCATTGCAAGATGGGGTGAACATTCACCCGGAACAATTATTTCAGCGTGTCAGCCGCGAGGGAAGCTTACCTCGTACCGCCGCACCTTCTCCGGCAGATTTTATTCAAGCCTTTACGCCCTACATAGAACAAGGAGATGACATTTTATATATCAGTCTGTCCTCCGAGCTATCATCGACATACCAGAATGCGCTGCTCGCTGCCTCCGAATTTCCAGAAGGTCGCATTACGGTTTTTGATTCCCTAAATTTGTCGTGCGGTTTTGGCCTGCTTGTGATGAAAGCTGCTCGCGCGGCAGCAAACGGTAGTACGATAGAGCAGATTGTAGACATGTTGACGGCAACCAGACCGCTAATCGACACGGAATTTGTGATTGATACACTCGAATACCTATATAAAGGCGGAAGATGCTCAGGCATGCAAAACCTGATCGGCAGTCTGCTCAAAATTCGTCCGGTAATCAAAGTGATTGACGGAAAAATGACGCCCGCCTACAAGGTTCGCGGCAAACGTGAAAAAGCACTGGAACAAATGCTGCAAAATGCCCTGAACCATCGGGATTTGATGGATAACGATATGATTATTGTCGTGCACGCTTTGGCTGAGGAAGATGCGCTGATGCTGCAAGCACGTCTGAAAGAGGAAACAAACGCACAAGAGGTACTGCTAACAACAGCAGGCTGTGTTATATCCAGTCATTGTGGTCCACAAACGATCGGTATTATGTATAGCAAAAAAGCATAGTTTATCCAATATCAAACCTGTTACCCATTGGTAGCGGGTTTTTTGGTATTTTTCCAGCAATTTAGCAATGAATAACTTTCCTCTTTTTGATAGTATTATTCGTCGAGTAACAATATATACACTTACAATCTATCATAAAAAGAAGGTTATTGGGGATGAGTTCCAAACGATCGCGTTGGCTAACCAGGTTTACTCTATCGGCAACTACAGCCATTACAATATTCACAACATTCACTTCATACTTAGCTGCCCCGGCAGCAGCATCCGGCGTAGCTTTTCGGGATATTGCACACAGCTACGCCTATCAGTCTATTATTTCCCTGCATGCTAAAGGAATTTTGAATGGTACACAACCTGGTTACTTTTCTCCTAAAAAGGCTGTTACCAGAGCTGAATGGGTTACCGCATTGGACCGTACACTCGGGCTAGAACCTGTACAAGCAGTTGTTTCCTCCTATCGGGATGTTCCCAAACAGGCGTGGTACTACGGTTGGATTGAGGCGGCTTCGCAGCTTGATATCGTACAGGGAGGTTCTTCCGCTACATTTCAACCCAATAGTCCTATAACCCGACAAGAAGCAGCCTTAATGATTGCACGTCTCATCCGCTCTTCGGGCGGATCAGGCGGCACCACATCCTCTTTCACAGATCGTGACGAAATTGCAGATTGGGCTCTTGAAGGGGTAACCACCGTGAATCGTTACGGCTTTATGAAAGGTGAAAACAACTATTTTCGCCCGGCATCTTCTCTCACTCGTGAAGAAACAGCGGTATTATTGGAGCGGCTGCTAACGTATTCAGCACAGCATGCTCGCCAAGCTGCTTCCACTACTTCTTCCATTCGATTAGGCTGGCAATATGACCAAACCGTTCAGCAGTTTGAAAATACGGTGCTTCAATCCAACATCAACACCCTGTCACCACGCTGGTTTTTTCTGAACGAAACAGGCAGTATCAGCGATTACACCAATTCTTCGCTGCTTACCTGGTCCAAACAGCATCAAAAAAAAATCTGGGCTATGGTAGGCAACCGCTCCAATCTGGCGCTAACGCACCAAATTCTGTCCAGTGAGGTTCTACGGGCTACAACCATAACTCAACTTGCCAATGCTGTGTCTGTACATGGTTTGGACGGGCTTGTCATTGATTTTGAAAATGTAGATGGTCAGGATCGTGCCTACCTTACATTGTTCGTCCAACAATTAAAGGCTAAGTTGAAAAGTCAAAATGCGGTACTGGCGCTTTGTGTATCTCCTGATTACGGAACGGACTGGACTGCCGCTTTTGATTATCGAAAGCTTGGCGCTGCGGCAGACTATCTAATCCTGATGGGATATGACGAGCATTGGGGAGGGAGCTCGATCCCCGGCTCCGTGTCCTCACTGCCATGGCTGCGTGAAAGCGTGCGGCGCTTTGTACAAACCACCGATCCGGAGAAAGCGATTTTGGCATTGCCCTTATTTACACGGAATTGGACACTTAACACTAGCGGACAGTCAATCGCTTCCTCTGATATTTCATTAGACCAGCAAAATCAGCTAATATCCCGTATCTCTTCCAAACCGATCTGGAACGAGGATATTCAGCAGTATACCGTATCATACAAAGATACTCAGCTTCATAAGCTATGGCTGGAAGAAGGGCGATCCTTTACTCGTAAGTACCGCTTGGGCCAGGATGAAGGATTTGCCGGCTTCGCCTACTGGTATTCAGGCGGCGCAAGCTCTGATCTGTGGTCCAGTGTGAAAAATGCGGACCGCTTCATACAGCGTGGCTTGTAAAAGTCAAAAGCCTTCAACCTCACGTAAAAAGTGAAGTTGAAGGCTTTTGCCATACATACGTATCACCAGCCTACGACCGATATGCAACTTGCCCGTTCACAACGGTCATCCGTACCTTAACATCCAGTAAAGCCTGGTGACTTTCCGATACATCGCGGTCAATAACGGTAAAGTCAGCAGCTTTGCCTTCAGCGATTGTCCCTCTGTCAGCAGCTTCCCCAGCGGCTACTGCGCTTCCCATAGTAAACAGATGAAGGGCTTCGTGAACATCCAGCTTCTCAGCGGGAAGATAACCTTCATGCGTTTCTTCCGGCTTGGCGCGAGTCACTGCCGCATGTATACCCAGAAATGGGTTTAGCGGCTCGATCGGCGCATCACTGCCTCCAGCACACGGAATACCTACTTGCAGCAGCTTTTTCCAGGCATACAAATATTCGCTCCGTTCTTTCCCAACTCGATCCAGCACCCAGGGAAAGTCACTGGCGACAAAACGAGGCTGGATGTCCGCAATCAGCGGCAGCTTCGCCATTCTTTTGACCAAATCAGCCCTTAGCACCTGCCCATGAATCAGACGATCCGGCAACCCGCTTTCCTCCGTTAATCCATGAGCCTCCATCGCTGTCAAAATCATATGCGCCGCTTCATCTCCGATGGCATGTACAGCCACTGGAAAGCCTGCGGCTCTGGCTGCTGCCACCATCTGATTTAGCTCTGGCTGTGGTTGGATGGCCATTCCACACGTATGTGGAGCATCACTATAAGGTTCGGATAATAAAGCCGTTCTTCCACCAATAGCGCCATCAGCAAACATTTTAATCGCACCGATTTTGAACCACTCATTTCCGGTACCTGCACGCAGCTCCTGTACTTTCACTTCTTCCATAAATGGATGATAGATGAGCTGGTGTGTGCGAAATGCAAGACCTTCTTCTCTCAGCTCTCTGTAAATTCGCTGCATTGTCTCCACGCTGCCCAAAAAACGTAAATCCTCCGTATGCGCAGCAGTCAGCCCCAGCCGTAGCGCATCCAGACAAGCTCGCCGGATCGTATCCTTCTTCACCGAATAATCCGGCTCTGGCTGCACGCTTGTAAAGGCAAAGGATGCTTCCTCATAAATTAATCCATTTAATCGACCCTCTGCGTCCCGTCCATAGGCTCCTGAAGCCGGATCAGGGGTGTTCTCATTAATACCTGCACGCCGAAATGCCTCTGAATTAGCTAAAAACGTATGAAAACACGTACGGGTCAGATATACCGGGTGCTGATCTGTAATAGCATCTAGCTCAGCTATATTCGGAATTTCAACAGGATTAAATGCATTTTCGTTCCAATTAAGACCTAAAATCCACTCTCCCGGCGGTGTTACAGCGACCCGCTTGCGCAGCATAGCCAGCATCTCGTTCTTGGAAGTAGCTGATGTTAAATCCAGCATAGCTAGCTTCATACCATGCATAGACAAATGCATATGGGCATCGGTTAAGCCCGGCAGTACATGGGCTCCCTCCCAATCCACGGTTTCATACTCCTTACCAGATAACTGCAATTCAAGCTCCCGAGCATTTCCAATGGCCTGTATGCGGCCATGCTGTACAACGATGGAGTCTCCTTTGGTAGCCCAGTCCCCATATAACCTGCCGTGCTTGAACAAAACGAATGTCAACGCCACTCATCTCCTTTTTTCCAACTATACGCTTGATCTGCTGCATATTACGCCAGGGTTGCTACTTCCAAACGTAGTGTATTTATATCTACCTGCTGTACCACCTGTGCAAAGTCATCATGAGCTGCACAGACAGCCATTTTATAATCTGGGTCTAGCTCATACTGCTTAAAATGACAATACACCGTAGTAAAGCCCTCTGTCGTGAAACCTATAGACGGTTGTGTTTCCAACTCGAATGAAAAAGACTTTAACGGAAGCGTTAGCCCCTGTCCTTCGGCCTTCACAAAACTTTCCTTAAGCGTCCAAAGATCGTAAAAATAGGATAAACGACTCTCTGCATCCTGATGCATTAATGCATCATACTCTGTGTCCGAGAAGCACACCCTGCCTACTTCAAAATCAATAGGACGGAGCTGTTCAATGTCAATACCAAGCGGATGATCATCGATAGCGCATACTACCCATTTTCCCGAATGGGAAACATTAAAATGAAATGCCGGCGCATTCAACAAGGAGGGCTTGCCAAAAGCATTGTATGTAAACTGAAGGCTGGCATTCGGTATTTTTAATTGTCGACAAGCCAACCATCTTAACAACACATCAGCGTATAACCCCCTCAAAGCGTCTTCCCGATGTAAAAAACGATCCAACTTGTGCTGTTTTGCCAGCGAAACCCGATTTACCAGTAATTCGTAATGATTCTCAGCCTCTGGCTTGCTCGTATCAATCGCGTATATTTCCATGGTCGCCTCCCGTATATCCTAATGAATATAATACGTTTGTACACTCACTATTCGATTGAAGTCTGTCAAATTTGGATGACGCTTGCCATATACATGGTCAATATACTACTCTAGCACTTTCAATTCAATATGGATACAATTGGGATAGGCAGCTCTTCAAAGCTACTTCTATAGAATTTACTAATGAAAGCGCTTTAAAATAACACATACAGAGGAGGACGAAACGATGAAATATGATTTTGCCCGCTTGCTGTGTATTATGCTCACTATTTTGCTTTCGTTAAGCATTTTTCAGATGTTCTCACCTAAGATTGCTTCAGCTACTTCAGCGAATGTAGTAAATGGAATTCAGTTTAAAGATACAGATGGAAACGTGGTCCATGCCCATGGGGGCGGAATGATCAAAGTGGACGGTTATTATTATTGGTTTGGTGAAAACCGTAATCCGAATGGAACGTTCAAGGCGGTATCCGCTTATCGTTCCTCGGATTTAAAAAACTGGGAGTTTCGTAAAAACGTGCTGACCAGCAGCTCGGCCGTAGAGCTGAATGTATCGAATATTGAACGTCCGAAAGTAATTTATAATGAAAAAACACGCAAATACGTATTATGGATGCACAAGGAAAACGGGATTAATTACAACGAAGCCCGAGTGGCAGTTGCCTCATCTGATACCGTAGACGGCGATTATACGTATCAGGGCAGCTTCCGTCCGCTGGATTATGATTCACGTGATATGACTGTATACAACGATAACGGTACTGCATACCTGATATCGGCTACCCGTGTAAACGCGGATCTGAACATTTATCGTCTAACACCGGATTTTCTTCAAGTTGAATCGCTGGTAACTACACTCTGGCCAGGACAATATCGTGAAGCGCCGGCGATGTTCAAAAAAGGAGACGTCTACTTCCTGATTACATCCGGGGCAACTGGCTGGAATCCCAATCAGGCCAAGTATGCTACTGCGTCCAGCATTGAAGGAACCTGGAGCAATACGATGAACTTCGGGGACGGGACGACTTACGGTTCACAGTCGGCCTACGTCATTCCTGTTGAAGGTACGCAGACGACCTCATATCTGTATTTGGGCGACCGTTGGGCTGGGGCGTGGAGCGGTCCTGTGCAGGATTCGCAATATGTGTGGTTGCCACTGCGTTTTCCAACTGCAACTTCATTGGCCATGGATTGGTTCGACAGCATTAACGTTGATACCGCCAGTGGTGTGGTTGAGGGCATAACTACGCCGATGGTCATCGACCCGGATGCTTATTATCAGCTGGTAAGTCGCAAGAGCAACAAGCCGCTAGGCATCATTGGCAATGCGACGATAGACGGAGCAGATCTAGAGCAGCGTGCGAATTCCGGAGCACCAAGCCAGCAATGGCAGCTTAAGGATGCAGGCGGCGGATACTATAAAATTGTGAATCGGAACAGCGGGAAGCTGATTGGTGTTGAAAGCGGTGCTACAGCGGACGGCGCAGTGATCGAACAGTGGAATGATGGAGGCTGGTCCAGCCAGCATTGGCAGCTCGTATCCGTAACCGGGGGCTATTACAAGCTGAAAAATCGGGCAACTGGCAAGCTGATCGACATTTCCGAAGGCGCCACTGGCGATGGAGCCAAAGCCATTCAATGGGGCGATAATGGCGGGACGAATCAGCATTTCCGTGTAGTTAAAGTGGAATAGCTCAAATCCTTACCAAAAGGAGCCGTCATCCGAACAGATCTTAGTGATCGTAACGGAAAAACGGCTCCTTTTTACGCAAAAACGTAAGATGGGTGATGTCTAGTACACTACACTTCCCACGGAAAATCTGTCGTCAGAAAACTGGCCAGTTGCTTGCTTTCTTCCCTCCGCTGACGCCGTATGGCTGCGCGCGATGGAGCTGTCTGGTGTAATTGTATTTGCTCCTCTGTTTCCGGAATCACCTGTGGGACGGTCACTTTACGATTGTTCTCGTCCAATGCCACAAAGGTCAGGAAGGCGGTGGCTGCAATTTTGCGGTCGCCTGTCATTAATCCTTCGCGAATCACTTTTACGAATACCTCCATCGAGCTGCGGCCTGTCCAAGTTACGAACGCTTCCAGCGTGACAGAATCGCTCGGGTGGATAGGCAGCAAAAAATCCACCGAATCTGTAGAGGCTGTAACTGTGTTCGTACGGCACAGCTTGGCGGCAGCAATAGATGCGATATCGTCGATATACGACATCAATCGGCCTCCGAAGAGCGTGTTATGATTGTTGATATCATTGGGAAATACTCGGGACGTCTTAAAGCAGTAGGTTTCTCGGATGTACTTGCTTTCCATGGGTTCTTTCCTCTCTTTTCCTCGTTGCTCTCTTTTTATATCTCAGGATTTTGTAGAATCCTGTGTCGAAGTCTGTTGTAGACTATGTTAATCATCCCACTAATCCGCATAATAAATCAATACATAAAAATCGGCATCCTCATCCGAATCATTACGATAGGTATGAAAATCAGATCCTTGAAATTGTACGGCGTCCCCTGCACTCAGTTTGAGCTGTTGCCCCTGCATTTCAAAGTACATTTCCCCACGGATCATGAGAATCGTTTCCTCTCCCAGATGCTCTTCTGCCTTGTGTGTAAAGCCTGGCTTCAGACTTACCGTGAATACCTCGAACTTCTTTTCCGAGTGATACGGGAAGACAGGGTAAACAAAATAGTTACCGCCCTCATCAATAACTGGATGCAAATCTGCTCTCCGAATCTTCGTGATTTGCGGCGGGTCTTCTTTAAGAAAGGTCGAGAAGGATACGTGCAAGCCGTTCGCAATCTTCCAAAGCGTGGTTACCGTAGGATTGGATCTCCCCTTCTCAATTTGAGCCAACATCCCTTTGCTAACCCCTGTCAGTTCAGCCACCTTATCCAAACTAAGTCCTCTAGTCTTCCTGATTTGAGCCAAATTAGAACCAATAATATATTGCATTGAATCCACCGAATTATACCTCCTCATATCCAAAAGTCTATATATGAAGAATACACAAAAGTACCCGCTGTATATAGACTGTATTGTAAAATATCACTTATCTTTTGCAATTTAGAATACACGATTTATTATCCACATTAGATTAAGTGTAGCCGATCAAGGTATATATAAAAGCTTAAACGGGAAGTAGACATGCTACAATTTACTCTATTATGGTCAGGTTCCTCGTTTACTTCAACATGTCAATTAAAACATTGACATTGAATATAAATGTCCTTAAACTTCACTTATTAAAATGTTTTTCAAAACTATTGTAATATCTTGAAAGGGGTTGCTATCCTATGTCTTTTCCGTCCCTGAACACCCAACAGGTGAGAAAATCAACGTTAACTATCTAGGAGGGACTAAATTTGAATCCGCAAACCCGCAAGTCCCGCCACATGTACACGATGCAGCTGGCGACAATTTTTATTGGCTTTATTGTATTTGGTATCTCGGAAAATATTAAAGGCCCTGCCATTCCACGCATTCAATTCGACTTCAATCTGGATGAACAGCAGCTCGGAACATTGTTGTCTCTAAACGCACTTGGGTATTTGATTGCCTGCTCGTTCACCGCCGTCCTTGTCCGTAAGTGGGGAATCAAGGCGGTCAGCATTATTTCCTTTGCTTCCATGATCATCTCGGGAGTGTTCATTTATCTGTCGCACACGTATCCATTCTTCGCCTCGTCCTACTTCTTGATGTATATCGGGAACGGCATGCTGGAGATTGCACTCGCAATTTTGGGGGCGAGGATTTTTGTAAAAAATACCGGCACGATGATGAATTTGTCCCACTTTTTCTATGGGCTTAGCTCAACAGTCGCCCCTTTGCTGGCGACGGGAGTCATGTCATTGACGGTATTTGGACATACGCTGGACTGGCGAGGGATGTATCTGGCTATGTTGTCGCTCTGTCTGCTGCCGATTGTGGCCGCACTGCTCAGCACCTTCCCGGGAGACGATCTGCAGCATGAGGAACGGACCTCACTCAAGACCCTAACCCGCGATCCAGCACTCTGGATGATGGTAATGATCCTATCGTTTGGAGTAGTCTCCGAGCTGGCAGTTGGAGGCTGGCTAGTTAACTTTTTAGAGAAAGCGTATTCATGGAGTACAGTAAAGGCGTCCAGCATGCTCTCCGCGTTCTTTCTTACCTTCTCGTTGGGGCGCCTGTTGCTTGGTCCGCTCACAGACCGAATGGGGTTTGTGCTTTCGACGATTTTATTCTCCGCCTTCTCAGCGATATGTACGTTCGCAGCAATCGCGGGTGGGGAGAGACTGGCGTTTCTCTTTGCCACATCGGGTGCAGGCATTGCAATGATCTATCCGACCGTGATGGCGTTCATTGCACGGAGATATCCTAAGGACAGTGATACAGCTATTACGTTCGTCGTCACGCTGATGGGCATAGGTAGTGTCATTGGCAACTATGTGATCGGCTGGGTAATCGAAGGGGTCAAGATAGTCTACGGCGCAACCACTGAGCTTGGCATATTGCGCGGGCTTCAGGCGGGATATGGAGTTATTGGCCTATGCGCAGCCATCTGCGCGGTCTCGGGAATTATTCTCTACGGATATCTGAAAAAACGGCAGGAGCTTATATAAGCCACCACTTTAGGGTTGTCCCATAAGTCATGAACTGACTGGGGCGCCCTTTTTTTACGAACTCCCCATTCAGTCAAAACAGTCCTTGTATGAACACATTCGAGCTGCTTTGACTAATCATCAGCCTTTGTCCGTTTGCCATTTTGAAGGGCTCAAGGGCAATTCTCCTGTAGTCTACTTTATTAGACTGTTTCTGATTAGAAGAGTGTAGCCGAGAGCGTACAATAAGACTACGTGTTCGCTATAGATAATATTCAATATAACATACAAACGTATAATATATTGATACTTTACAACTTCCGTTATATACTATTATAAAATTTATACACTGGGGGTAAGGTTGAAATGTCCATAGCTTCGGAGTTGAGTGGAACAAAGCACGATTCACTCAGCTTTTTACAAGGGGTTAAAGATTGTATTCCTACACTGCTTGGTTATGTATGTATTGGATTCGCGGCAGGCATTGTGGGCGCTTCATCAGGGGTTAGCACCATGGAAATTGGTCTGATGTCAGCGCTTGTATACGCAGGCGCCTCCCAGTTTATTATGTGCTCGATGCTGGCTGCAGCCAGTCCTCCATCTGTCATTATTTTAACGACATTTATTGTGAATGCCCGCCACCTGCTGTTAAGTGCGTCATTGGCTCCTTACTTTTCTAAATATTCACTGCGGAAAAACATAGGCATCGGTATCCTTTTAACGGATGAATCCTTTGGGGTAGCATCGGATAAATTGGCTAAAGGCGGGCAGGTCAGTGACCGCTGGATGAACGGACTTAATATTACAGCTTATCTCGCTTGGATTGCTTCCTGTGTGGCTGGTGGAGTGCTCGGGAATTGGATTTCCCAGCCGGAAGCTTTTGGTCTGGACTTTGCCTTACCTGCAATGTTTCTGGCCCTACTCATTTCTCAGCTCCAAAGTGTCCAGACCTCCAAACTCAAGCATCGCCTGCTGCTTGTGCTATGTATGGCCGTTCTAATGTACCTTTTATCCTGGTGGGTGCCATCACATATCGCCGTCATTGTAGCGACCATCATCACCGCAACGATTGGAGTGTTAACCGACAAATGAATATTAATCCCAATGTGCTATATATCATTATCGGTGCGATGATTGTCACAGCCATCCCAAGGATCATTCCCTTTGTCGTGCTGCAAAAACTGACGCTACCCAAACCCGTGTTGCAGTGGCTGTCCTATATCCCCATTTGCATTTTCACGGCACTGGTCATGGAAAATCTGCTCGTACGAACCGAAACCTCGGTCACTCTTAATGGGCAAGTGCTTATAGCGGTCCTTCCTACGCTGGTGACCGCTTTGTGGAGTAAAAATTTGCTGGCTACTGTGCTTGTCGGTATTGTGAGTATGGCTGTAGTTCGACTTTTGTGGATGGGGTAGAAAATACCCTCCTAAAATAGGAGGGTATTTTCCTTTTCTTATGATCCACCTGTCGCCCTTACTAACGAAGGTGACAGCTTTTCTTCCTCAAGGTCACTTTCTCCTTGTGAAAGATACGAAGAAGCTTGTAGCCTGAACATTTCAGCATACACTCCGTCCATATCCATTAAGTGCTCATGGCTGCCCGCTTCCACAATTCTGCCCTCCTCCATTAAAATAATGGTATCCGCCATACGTGCGGAGGACAATCTGTGTGAAATAAATACTCCAATTCTCTCGTGAACAAGCTGACCAAATTTTTGAAAAACCTCCTTCTCCGCATGTGGGTCCAAAAAAGAACTCGGCTCATCCAACACATAGATATCGGCATTTCTCATAAAAGCCCTGGCTATTGCTATGCGCTGCCACTGCCCTCCGGATAGCTGTTGTCCATCTTCAAACCATTTTCCAAGCAGGGTGTTCAATTTATCGGGCAGACCAGCTACCAAATCTGTAATGCCTGCCTTATCAATAGCTGCCCATATGACCTCATCATTTTCTCTGGAAGCCACATGACCAAAGCCTATATTATCCCTAACAGACATCTCATAATGTACAAAATCCTGAAAAACGACGCCTATCTTTCCTCTAAAGCTGTCTTTATCCAATTCGTGTATAGAGTGTCCATTAATTCTGATTTCTCCTTCGAAATTAGAATACAGATGAGTGAGTAACTTCACAATCGTTGATTTACCCGATCCATTTCTCCCCACAATGGCCAGCTTCTCTCCTTGATGAAGAGTAAAGCTAACATTAGAAATGGCATTCTCCTCCGTGTTGGGATATTTAAACGATACATTACGAAATTCAATACTGTGTATAACGGACAAAGGCAAAGGTTGAACTGACTTTTGTATTTTTGCTTCCTCCGGCATATCCAAAAAGTCAAATAGCTGCTTAATATACAAATTATTTTGACACAGACTTAAAATTCCTTGTACAATGCTTTGCGATGTTGACTGGGTTAACGTGATCCCCTGAATTAAGCTCACCAGGTTCCCCACTAAAATTTGACCAACATAGGTGGCTTGTATGGCCATGAAAATAATAAATGCGCATGCACCCTGATTCACAATCTGAAATGCAAGAGAAGTATAGGATCTACGAACCGCTAGCACTTTATCCTCACGATAAAACCCTTCGAGTATCGTTTTATATCTTTTTCGCAGGTAATCTCCTAGTTGAAATATTTTCACTTCTTTAAAACTATTATCTCTTGTCACTAAAAACGACAAGTACCAGGATTCACGTTGTCTTCCTGCTCTTTGAAAGTGAACGTTAAATTCTCTTTGTCCAATACGTAAAAAAGAATAGAATGATAAGCATGGAATGAGAAAAATGAATAAGAATGCCCACCATCTCCACGCGATAAGAATAGCACCTGTTGAAAATAAAGTTACAACACTGCTTATAATAGCAAGAATCTGAGTAAATATTTCAAATGGTCTGTAATCTGCTTCTCCCTGAGCACGTTGAAGCATATTTTGCACATCTGCATCCTCAAATGACTGCAAAGACATCTTTTGTGCTTTTTCAATAATTTTAATATTTACCTGATTGGATAGCCGACTTTGGAACATTTTACGAAAAAAGCTTTCACCAATATTGATTAGGTCGTACACTAAATTAACACCTATTAGGACGCCAAAAGCTATAAAAGCAGGCTGAAAACGTCCTCCTGATGCTCCTGCCACAACACTGTTGATTAATTCTCTTGTTGCTAAAAGGATCGCCGCAGGAATGGCACCCTTCAATAAATTTGTAATGAGTATAGCAATCAAAAAGGAAGGATGAGTGTCCCAAAGCAGCCTGAATATACGAGGCCAAAATAAGAAGGTACGAAATATATTTTTATAGGATAAAGAAACCAGGTCACTGGTTTGTCCTTTAGACTGTGACATGGTGCACTCCTTTCCGATGCAACAGGTTGGCCGCTGTATGCTTTGCCAAAGCCATACATTTCATTTCCCGCTCCCTATTGACACCAAGCAGACGATTCAGGTGCATATGAATGATACTGCCTAAAATATCATTCGCATGATTCGTAAGCTCATGATTTTTTTCAGCCAGGGTTATCGCTTGAGCATACTGTTGAATCATGGCCTGTCTTTTTTTTACAAGTGCCAACAAAGCGACCTGTGCAGCTGGATCTGCTTGTCTAATCCATTCATAATCCGATTCTACAGCGTTAATCAATGCTTTTTTAACATCCCTGAACGCCTTCATATAAGGCTTGCTGTCAATTCTTTCGTCTAGCCAGTCCACTTGTTCCCGAATCGTTAAACCAAAGCTGCTTAAATAATGAATAATATTAATCACAGCTGCAATCTCTATGTCCAGATTGAAAGCTTTGGAACGAATTCCAGCCATATAGGCGATGACCCATCGGCTATCCACGTCAAAAACCTGTTCTGCCAGGTCCATAAGCATCTGTCCTCCATACCTCTCCAGCTCAGGAAGGTATGTATCCAGTACCATATGGGTGATAAGTCCTTCTTCACGCAGCTCAACTGCCCACTGATTTAATTGCGCCAAGCCAGCACTCCATAGTTGACTCGGCTCTCCTTGAAACCGCAGACGGATATGATGCTCGGGATCAACGTACCGCAAAAAATAAGATTTTTGACTCCAATCCTCAAATCCCGGGTTATTTTGGAGTTGACTTAAACTCAATCCAATCAGATCGTTTTCCCTTTCCTTGACTCCGTACAATTTAAGGTAAATCCACTCGCCCCCTGGAAGTATACCTCTATGAATGCTGGAAGAAGTGTGAGCAATGAAGTTTTGAGAATCTAAATGGTTTTGTGAACTAGGGATACTCGGTTTCACCTTTATTTTTTTCTTCTTGAGCGGAAACACAAATTCCCCCATATATCTCCCGGCGGTCCCATGTAACGGGGTATGGAATGGATCGCCCAAACACTCGGTAAGAAGCAATTCTTGTCCTTCCCGCATCTTGCTCACCTCACGGAGCAATTCTTTGACATGGAAGAGATTGCACAGGTCCAATAAAAGTCGGTTATCTCCCATCGTTAAATAAACATAGCGTGGCACATTCCACTGTTCTCTCCAAGTATGAAAAAGATACTCCCTTGCTTGAGGCTCAGTTAAACCTGAAATATTCAACGCAGTCTTGCCAAGCCTCCACTGTGCAGCACTAATAACGATTTTTTTATATACAAGTCTTGGCAAAAAAGGAGACTGCTCTAGTGGCCCCCAGTCAAAGTAGGACCATGTGCCGAGCTCTTTGTTGGTGATATCGGTCAAGAATCTGAATATATGCGGTGAAAGCTTGTAATTAAGCATATGGGTTTGCAGGGGAATAATTTCTTTACCCAAACGTCTGGACTTGACATAGAAACGGTCATGAGTTGCACCTATCAATAAATCATCCATGTGTAATGTCGTTTCCTCATCTTTAGAAGAGGTCGTTCCGGACACGATTTCATATCCCATTAAATTTTTGCTCAGTGATATATTTGATATTTTCCCCTGATCGGGCATAAAAACCATCTCTGACAATAACGCATCAGGATGAAAACACTGGTGATGATCATATATTTCAGAAAAATTTTGTACAAACTCATCACTAAACATATCCAGAAAACGTCCAAAAGTTTTACCTGCCCGATTAGAACCAGCGCTGGGCCCAAGTAAAAGCCTATAGTCTCCTGAATCGACTTTTTCAGGTGATTCGGCAAATATACTGTAGTATACCTCCATAGATTCCGGGGAAGTGTCATCATTATCGGAAATCGTCAGTTGCTCCAACTGCTCATCTGAAAGGACGATTTCTATGTCATGGTTGGCAATGGCATTCGAAAGCCATTGAAAGAGAACAGCATTGCGTTTAAATGCTTCCATGCCCATTGATTTTTTCTCATTGGTACGATACATCTTTGGTATACCAAGTCCCCAATCCTCATCAAACAGTTCATTGATAGGGACCTCCTGATACACGCCGTACTTTTCCAAAAAACGATTTAAATAATCGTCCAGCTCATCCGTTTTGGGGGATGAAAACAACCTGCACATGACTTCAGCTCCTAATGCAACATCATTGAGCACATGTCTTGGCAACGTTACTTCTTGAGCTAATTTGACATCGACCTGTACAGGTGTTTTTACAGGAATGATATCCAGCATTTTGCCACATAGTTCCCGGTAGGCCTTCTCTCCTTCTCCAATCGTGCACTGATTGTATTGACGTAATAAAATATCAATTTCGTGTAAAATGTCAGTCCAATGATCAGACATGTCCATTTTTTTAATTTTTTCAAATATGTAATGAAAAGGTGAATGATCCATCAGTGGAGGTCTAAGCTCGCTCAAAATAAACTCCTGCTCTACAAGCTGTTGCAAAAAATGAGCGATGATTTCCATAGTAGCGTCGGGGAATGCCTTCAATAGTAATTCTTTAAGCTCCATCACCTGAATCGGATGCTCTGCAGCTTCAAACGTCAGGCGAACGACGTCCGTAAGCCGAATGGAACTAAACATTTCGGCTGAATCATCGGCTTCTGCCGCTCCATGTTTAGGCCGAAATGGTAATTTGGCACGATCGCCCTTGATCATAACCGTTCGGTTTAAGAAAACCTTTAGTTGATCAAATATGACTGGGTCAGACTCCATCTTCCGGATCATCTTATATATCCATTCCATGTCGGGTCTGGCTCTCTTCAGATGCTGATGATAGGTACCTATGTCCAAATGGGTAGCATCCCTACAAATCCCTTGCCCCACCCCTGAAAATAATCCAAATGGGGTTGTTCGGGTAGTCATCCGAATAAAATAACGATAAAAGCTATTCAGCGTCTTCTCATACTTTTGTAACTCTCCTTTATCATCCGAAGCGTTGTCATCGTTTAAATAGTGTAGAAACTGCATAAGGGACGGAGAGGCCAATGAAATAGCTTCTCGAATAACAGCTTCCTGGGAAACCAGCTTTAGTCGACGAGTGATTTCCTCCAAAGAAAGATGGCTATCTACATCTTGATCCGAAAACACCTTATAATATTGCTCTATCGGGAGTAATGGAGCTCTGATTAGAAAATAATCACATGCGCTGAACCATCGTTCATTCTTATCTCTCGGTTCTCTATGTAGGTTATGAGCATCAGTGTAATGCAGTTGTCTCTTCACAACTGGCCACCTCCAAGTTTTTAGGAAATATATTCAACCTGTAACCGATTCCATGGCATGTTACCAATATTTTCGGATGACTTGGATCATCTTCTATTTTCTCTCTTAATTTTCGGATATGCACATACACCGTATTAGATGTAGTATAAGCATCAACTCCCCATACTCTGTCTATAATGTGATCAATCGTGGATGCACACTCTTTCGCTGTAAGGAGATACATCAATAATCGAAATTCCATCATCGTCAGCATATACTCATGCCCTTGCTTCCAAATGACTTTTCCAGCAGGATCAAAAATAACGTTGGGAGATAGACTAATAGCCTCATGCTCTCGCTGGATTTGATATTCAGATGAAGCGATTGAAAACAACTGTTTCAGGAGATCCAATTGCCTCTGGTCATCACGATGATAGGACAGGAAGATAAATGGAACCGAACATTTTTCTTTGATAGTATGCCAGTAAGATAAATCCTCTAGCGTTAAATGATCTTGGTTCAAAGCGACACCGATGCACTGCTCATCAATCCACGGTAAAGCCTCATTAAGCGAATTATAAAAAATTATTTGGACGTTTTCCGGAGTACTTAACGCCTCAAAAAAGTGTCTAATTTTCCCAAAAGATGATATAGCGATAAATTTTTGTTTCATCTAACCCCCCCCTAACTATAAAACCAATGCTTCAGGTAAAGAGTTAAGACAGTTCTTTTATGAAATCAGAAATAATTCACTCCATCTCCCTGAATATTTAGGCTCTTCCTTCCCTATTCCATAATCCAATAAGCTTAACGCAATCCCTGCTGCCCCTTGCAGTACTCCTATATTATGAACATGAATGCTCCCCTCTAAATCCTGGTAACCAAATGGGAGCTCTTCATCGTATAGATTCATTAACTTTAATGCTATTTGGTTGGCAAAGCCTAATGCAGCTTTATTACCAGTGAAGTAATAGAATCTATGAGCCATATGAAGCAAACCCGCCAATCCGTGACAGAAAGTGGGGGATAGCGCGTTTAAAAGCTCATCATCCAAGCAAAATACGGATTTCATAGCTTGTTCGGCTATCTTTTTCCATTCTTCATTGCTACACTCCATTCCTGCTCTGAGTAAAGTCCATGCTATTCCACAGGTTCCATGGCACCAGCCTTCAATTTCTCTCATTCCTTCTTTGTTATCTGTCTTGTTCATTGAAGTCGCTTGAGAGTTAACAGGCCAATACAAACCATATTGATCCTCCTGAATTTGAATAAGCAAAAAATCGGCTATATGTTCTATAGCCTCATGTAATCCTTTAACTCCAATCTTTTTTTGTAGGGCAGTGACAAGCAGTGCAAGGATTCCGGTGATGCCATGCGCCATACCTAGATGAATCGAAGTCGAACTTCTCCTTGATGCCGAATGTATATATTCAGGTATAAAGTGCGTTATAGTGTCTAATAGTTGATGGGACAGATTACACATCTTTTCGTCTTCAGGAATCTCTAATGTGTATCTGCCCATTCCGAGCAAGCCGTGGATAACGTCCATCTGCTTGCTAAACTCTGTAATTGTATTTATGACGGGTGACTTTACCCATTGAGTACGAATATAATCATTTATTTGATTTAACAGTTGTTGATAATTAGCTCTGTTATTTGAGGCAAGCAATACTCCATATGCTACACCTGTAGAACCATAGTACAGAGATATATCGGGCAGTAGTATTAAAGAATTGCGATGTAAATACAACAACTGTGTATGCACATGTTCTGACCAATTCTGATCAGGTTCCAGATAACCCCACTCGGCCAACAGCACGAATACACCTGGAACTCCATCAGCAAGCCAGCCGGGATTCCAAGGGGCCGTTCCACGCGAAGGTGAAAGGTTGTTTCTATGGTGAACTATTTTTTCTGTATATGATAGGTCTATCAGTTTTTGTGTAATATTTTTGCTGATCTCAACTGACCTTGCCTGCAAATCTCCAACCATAATTCCTCCCCCTATTTTTATAACCGGGAAAAGACACGGTTATAAAACCGTGCCTTTTGTACCATGTTTTCTCGTTATTAACACGTTTTGCAGAAGGAAAGGCTAACTTGGCAATTCAAAGTACCTGTTGCACAGGAAGGAGTACAGATAAGACCGCTAGCTGGTTGAACCTCTTTAGGAGCAACCTCATTTTTGGCTACTTGCAAGTCCAGATCAAATTGATTTTTCATTTTGCTACCTCCTTTTATTTTTTACAATTTTATTATAAGTTATACAATCTTAACTAGACTTTATAAATCTCTTACATCCATCTTAAATTTAGTGAATGCAATTAAGATAATTCCTCGTTACTTTTTAGAATTTTTAAGGACAACTCGCCAGCTTTGAGCAACAATATAATGAAGGAAAAAATGAAAGGGGCATTCGTATGAAAACGGGCCAGTTTGTTATGGAAGTATGCGATCAATTACAGGCAAAAGACTTCAGTACAACAATCGCCTTGCGCCTGAGTAATCCTGAATCAGTCTACAAAGCAGTCCACGCAGAGCAAAATATTTCACCCGAAACCAAATATCACCCATGGGGCGAGACTTCGCTTTCACACGGATATCCGGGTAATATTTTTTTACTATCTCAATGTCGTGCTTCAGACTCCACGTATGATTGGAATCAGGCTATCTACTTGAATATGAAGCACATTCAAGCTTCGCTTGCTAAAAGTGGTCTAAATGATGTCTCACTTTACAGCGGCTGGACCGGCATCGCTTCTTCCGTGAGAGAAGCCTCCAATCATGGCGAATACTATAGTCATTTTTTACAGCAAATACATGAATGGATGATTCCTCTGACAGAACAATGGCTGCAATTGAATACAGCACAATTAGCTCTGCACGAAGGGATGCCCCTGCAATCCTTTGATACGATTTCAGGAGCCACCGGGATTGGGAGATATATTGTGATGAACTCAACCGATCCTAGTTGTACTCCTCTTGTCGAGCCTATTCTTCAATTTCTAACCGATCTCACATATCCTATAAAAATCCACAACCGCTATGTTCCAGGCTGGTACTCTCCGCAAAAGTTTCAGTTTTTGGATCGAGATAAACGCAACTATCCTATGGGTAACTTCAATTGCGGAATGGCACACGGCATTCCCGGACCATTGGCCTTACTATCAGTAGCTTACAACTCTGGAATTGAAGTAAAAGGCCAATATCAAGCGATTGAAACGATTACGGAATGGCTGCTTAAGTATAAAAATGAGGATACATACGGCTACTACTGGCCTCATATTGTTCCTTTTGAGGCTGAAACAGGCTCTTTACAGTTTGATTTAAATCGAGCAAGAGAAGCCTGGTGTTACGGTACTCCTGGCGTTGCCTGTTCCTTATTTCTTGCCGGGAAGGCTCTTCATGATGAAGTACTGCAAAAAATGGCTGTGAAGGCCTGTATCGGTGCCATTTCCTATGAGGTAGCTAAGCGGGAAATGGACTCCTCTGCATTGTGTCATGGTCTTGCCGGGTTGCTTACGATCTCCTGGCGAATGTGGTGTCACAGTAAGGAACCAGCGTTTATCCCGCTTATTCAACAATTAACCAGTCAGCTGATAGATCGCTTTCAAGCCGATAGTCCACTTGGATATCTGGACCCCGAGCCAAGGGCAGACAGCTCTTTGGCCTGGCTGACAAAAGCAGGCCTGCTTGAAGGCGTCGCCGGGATTGCTTCTGCGTTATTAAGTGTTTCTCAGAACAAAGAGATGCCCTGGGATTACACTCTGATGTTATCTTAGCTAAAACCAGCCGCTATTTAGGACTATCCATTTTTATTTTTATATCAGAACCCTAAGGACGAACCCTTATATTGAAGACGCTATGCTATTAAAGCGAGTAGTAAAGGAAATTAAATTTATAACTAAAGGCACGGTTTTTGAACCGTGCCTTCATGGTCAAATTTTAGTTATCAACAAGGTCCACAATGTGAAATGCTAGTATAGCAGTTTAAAATAGATGTTAAACAAGTAGGAGTACAAATAATGCCGCTGTCTGCTTGAAGCTCTTTAGAAGCACTCTCACTTTTGGTCACTTGCAAATCCAGATCAAATTGATTTTTCATTACATCATCTCCTTTCTGTTTTTTTTTCATTTTAATCATAAGGTACTCACTCTTAAATGATCTTTACGGATATCTTATTTAATTCTTAAGCCATATTATTTTTCAAATACGACATACTTGAAGGCCTTGCAGAGATTACTGCTATTTTAATAAATGTTTCTGAGAACAAAGAGATGAATTACAGCCTCATGATATCCTAGCTACAACCAGTCCCTATTCACAAACATTTTTCTTCCACCATATAGATAGGCTAAAAACGTAAAAAGTACAATCAAACCAAGACTATAAGGCTCGACTCTGGGAGCATAGCTCGCTGTTTGTGGCAACATAATATAATAAGGAATCGTAAAGGGAAACCATGCTCCTATAGAAGAATGAAAGCCTGTCATAACAATATTAGGCACTACACAGCAAATAGCCATTCCTAGTGAAGCTCCGAAATTGCGGATTTTTACCGAAAGCATAAGCTGGAGGGCTGCCAATGGAAGAATTCCGAACCACCCTCCCCATCCGGTAGAAAGAACGAGAGTCCAAGGGATTTCTCCTGGAGCACCTGCTATATACCCACCTGCAAAATATCCTACTATGAATGTAAGCTGATCAAGAAACAGTATGAGAATGAGCAATATATATTTTGCATAATAGATTCGCTGACGGGGATACGGGCTGCTCAATAAAATCTTCCATCCTCCATCTCGATGTTCGTATGCACACAAAAGAGAAGCAATAATTCCACAATAAAGCGGATAAAAAAACATCGAGTGAAAATGCGCCGCATAGGTGTATAACATTAACCAGCTAGGCTCATAAAACTGCTTCAAATCGTTCAGTTCCAGGACTCCCATTAAAGAATTGATAACCGCATCCAATATAATGAGAATCCATACCATGACCCATTGAAGCTTCATCGCTTCCACGCGTAAAATGGATCCCATGCAGATTCCCCTCTCTATTTGAATTCATGCTTTGTAAACTGTAGAGTACCGAGTCCTGTGAAGATGATCCCTGCACATAAAGCAATGACCACCCACATTACGTATTCCTTAATCAGAGGACTTGATAGTGCCGGATACGACCAAGGTAATAATTTAATCCAAAGAATACTTGTTCGTGCCAAAAACAAACTGGCAATAGAACCAAATATGCCAAACGCTAACGGAAATGCCTGATTAGTAAAAAGGGTAGACAACCAAAGTTGAATTGCAAGTACAGGCAGGGTAGCCAAGCTGGCATTAATCGGCTGCAGCAGCATAACTCGCCAAGGAATGGGCTCGTTTGTATACAACACCCAGATGAGACTCATCCCTGCTATCGTGATCAAGGCGGTGCCAAGCTGCAAAATCACGATCCACACTATTTTGGATACATAAATATAGCTTCTAGGAACAGGCATGGCCATCAACTGCTTCCATGTTTGAGTATCGTGCTCTGTACCTGCCATTATGCTTGCCAAAAGTGTACAACCAAGCAACATCACAAATGAGATGAACATAAACATAACGGCAAAACCAGCATAGACCCCGCCTGGCCCCTGGCGAAAGTAGAGATACCATTCCACGGCAGTCATTCCTGTAAGAACACAGCCCTGTATTAGAGGAAGCCACCAGCATATTTTTTTCAGCTTATATCCTTCCGCCTTGATAACTTGGAGTATCATAAGCTTCGCTCCTTACCAGTCAGCTCCAGGAATATTTCCTCCAATGTTTTTTTCTTCTCCCTTACCCGGTAGACGGGGTGATTGTGCTCCACCAACACTTTGATCATCTCCGATGACTGCTCACGGTCTACTATAGGAGTTATGACCTCTTTTTGCTCCATGGATTCAGCTCCGGCAATCCATCCATGCTGCATCAGGGCTCCAGCAGCCTGAACAGGATTTTGGGTTTCAATGAATAATTGAGGCTTGCTTTTGTCTGTAAGTTCTTTCATCGTTCCCTGGAAAATCATTTCCCCTTGATTAATAATCCCTACATAGGTTGCGATCTGTTCGATTTCACTTAATAGATGGCTCGAAACCAATACCGTCATTCCGTAAGCATCAGGCAGGCTCATAATTAACTCCCGAATTTCCTGAATACCGGACGGGTCCAAACCATTCGTCGGTTCATCAAGAATCAACAATTTGGGATCAGCAATCAACGCCATGGCAATTCCTAGCCTTTGTCTCATCCCCAAGGAGTATCCTTTTACCGGACGATACGCATCCTTGCTTAATCTCACCAAATCCAGCACTTTATGAATTTTTCGAGTCGGCAACCCACGCATCGTTGTAACGATTTCTAAATTTCGATATGCGGACAAATGGGCATAATAGGCAGGTGATTCAACCAAAGAACCCACATCTTTTAATATTTCCATGCGATGATCCTTGAGCTTTTTCCCAAAAATCTCAATATCCCCGGATGTGGATTTAATCAGCCCGAGTAGCATACGAATCGTGGTTGTTTTCCCCGCCCCGTTTGGTCCCAAAAATCCGTAAATTTGCTTCCCAGGTACCTGGAGATTTATTTGTTTGACAAATTCCCTTTTTCCAAAACGCCTGGTTAGCTGACGTGTACGTATTACATATTCAGACATTTCCTGCTCTCCTCTCGACTTTTAATGCTGAAGTTAGTTACATACAGTTTACTGAAAGAAAGTTAACATCAAGTAAACAGTTCCTAAACAACAGGCAAAAAAACGAGCGAACTCCAAAATGTGAGGGAGAGATGTTAAAGAGTTACATATTCAGTGGCAACGTAATTTCTATTCTGGTACCCTCTTGACTTCCCGGAAGAATATGAAGCGTTCCGTTATGGGCTTCAATAAAGCTTTTGGCAATAGGTATCCCATGCTCTTTGGAAGGTGTCATCTGTATAAATTCAGTTGGATTCATTCCTATTCCATCATCTTCGATAGAAATATGAAGCTTATCGCTCTCTTTGTTTACTTCCATTGAAACATGTGTACCTGGAGGATTATGAATGATTGCATTCATCAAAAAATTTTTCAACGCTCTACCTAATAATTTACTATCGAAGGGCACGACACATACTGCCTCCAATGACATAAAAGAAAATTCGTACTGCTCGGCCGAAGGATGGTTAGCGATATCTATGACCGTATTGCGGAGAAACTCCACAATGTCCTCCTTCTTTAACTGGATCGGCAAGGCACCCTCCTTGAGCTGCATAGAAGCATTCAAATCCTGAATCAACTGCTTCATTTCCGTCACTTTCTCACTGATAGCCATACTAAAGCTTCTTTTTTCTTCCTCGGACCAATCATACTCTTGAGCAGTCAGCATGGCTGCATATCCTTCAATATAAGATAAAGGTGTTTTGAGATCATGGCTTACACCTGCTACCCACTGCTGTTTTCGCTTTTCTATTTCCATTCTCTCTTCCTCATTGCTGCGCAATTGAGCAGATAAGATGTTCATTTGTTCAAAAACTTCTTTATACAATTGATACGGAGGCTTATAATTATTGCTCTGATTTTTTTTGCGCTCTGGCAGTTCTAGCTCACTTAGCGGCGCTTGGAATTCCCCTGTTGCTATATTTCCAATCCATTTAATTACATACACCAAGGGTTTGCCTATATACCATCCATAGACAGCTATGAACACAATGCTCTGCACGATTCCAAGTCCTATCCAGAAGAGATCAATATTCATATTATGAGATGTACCAAATGTACTTTTTATAAAAATATATATAACAGTGCAGATAAGAAAACAAAGAACATAGGCTAGTGCAAAACATAATGTTACTTTTATAAAACGAAAGGATATCTTGACCAGAGAGTTCATTCTTGCTCCCCCCTCTTGACTGATATCATTTTATAACCTAGCCCTCTTACATTAACTAAAAATTGCGGGTGCTTGGGATCAGGTTCTATTTTTTTTCGCAAACGAGAGATATGAATGACTACTGTCTTTTCATCACCAAGGAAGGTCTCGCTCCATATTGCTTCGTATAGCTGACGCACACTGAATATACGGTTAGGATGCTTACACAAAAATACCAGCAGTAGCCATTCACGTGCAGGACAATCGACCTCTTGGTCTTGCACATACAATGCACCTGATTCCAGCTCCAGACAAAAATATCCAAAATCTAAGGTTTGTAAAGCAGGCTTCATATCCGCTGTTGTCACATTTCGATACTTCATTCGAGCTTTCATACGTGCAACGACTTCCAACGGGTTAAACGGTTTGGTGATATAATCGTCCCCCCCAATACCAAATCCCATTAATTTGTCCAGATCTGTATCTCTTGCCGTCAAAAAAAGAATAGGAACTTCCGTGTATAGACGCATCTGACGACATACCTCAAATCCATCGTTATCAGGGAGCATAACATCAAGCACAATCACATCAATACGAGATTCCATCACGATTTGCAGCGCTTCTTGGCCCGTGGCTGCATGCTTAACATGAAGAAATCCTTCCTTTTTTAATACTTTTGTCAGCATATCTCGCAGTCCCTGTTCATCGTCTACGATAAGCACTGCAATTTCTTCCATAACCAAGGTTCTCCATTCTTTTTTTACATTTTTTACTTTCATTATAAAAGCAAACGGGCAGAATTTAAATCGAGTTCCATCACATATCGTACATCCCCGTGAATATACTTAATAACCAACAAGGCCAAACTGTGCCGTGTATCCACTTGGGGGGTGCCTAACAATGACGGAACCACGCCAGCCATATTCATTCGTCGTATCCCGCGAAGATTGGTCGCTGCATCGCAAAGGGTACCAGGACCAGCAACGCCATCAGCAGAAGGTCAAAGATGTCATTAAACAAAATCTACCCGATCTGATTACGGAAGAAAATATTATAATGTCGGACGGTCAACAGATTATCAAAGTGCCCATTCGCAGTCTGGATGAATATCGCTTCATTTATAACTACCAAAAGCAAAAGCATGTAGGCCAAGGGGATGGCGACAGTCAGGTGGGAGATGTCATCGGACGTGATCCTGCTTCCCAAAAGCCAGGTAAAGGTGAGAAAGCAGGCGACCAACCGGGACACGATATTATGGAAACAGAAGTCAGCATAGAGGAACTCGAAGATATGCTGTTTGAGGAAATGGAATTGCCGCATTTGCAGCAAAAAGATAAGGATCAAATTGAGGTTGAATCTATCGTATTCAATGATATACGCAAAAAAGGCATGCAAGCGAACATTGACAAGAAACGAACGATTCTCGAAAATCTGCGCCGCAACGCGCGTGAGGGGAATCCGGGCATTCATCATATTAGTCCGGACGATCTTCGCTACAAAACATGGGAAGAGAAGACCATTCCCCAATCCAATGCGGTAATTATCGCTATGATGGACACCTCAGGCAGTATGGGATCTTTTGAAAAATATTGCGCCCGCAGCTTCTTTTTCTGGATGACCCGCTTTTTGCGTCGCCAATATGAAAAGGTGGAAATTGTTTTTCTTGCGCATCATACCGAAGCCAAGGAGGTTACGGAGGAAGAATTTTTTACTCGCGGTGAAAGTGGCGGCACAATCTGCTCTTCTGCCTATTTGAAAGCATTGGAGATTATCGATAAACGCTATCCTCCTTCGACTTATAATATTTATCCCTTCCATTTCTCCGATGGCGATAACCTAAGCTCAGACAATGAACGGTGTGTGAAACTAATCGAGGAGCTTATGAAGCGCAGCAATATGTTCGGCTATGGAGAGGTGAACCAATATAATCGCAGCAGTACGCTGATGTCAGCCTACAAGAATATTAAAACGGATCAGTTTATGTACTATGTCATCAAGGAAAAAGGTGAGGTATACCAAGCCTTACGTACCTTTTTTCGCAAACGGGAAGGGGGAACGGTAGGATGAGCACCGATCAGAAAGAGCTTGAGTACGCGATATCAGAAATTATGGAGATTGCAGATGGATTCGGGCTCGACTACTACCCGATGCGGTATGAGATTTGTCCGGCGGATATTGTATACACATTCGGGGCGTATGGTATGCCCACGCGCTTCAGCCACTGGAGTTTCGGCAAAACATTTCACAAGATGAAAATGCAGTACGATTTTGGATTGAGTAAAATCTATGAGCTGGTTATTAACTCCAATCCCTGCTACGCTTTCCTGCTGGATGGAAATTCTTTGGTGCAAAATAAACTGATTGTCGCCCATGTACTGGCACACTGCGATTTTTTTAAACACAACGCCCGCTTCTCGGCCTCCAACCGCAATATGGTAGAGAGCATGTCTGCCACCGCAGAACGGATCAGCAGCTATGAAATGGAGTACGGCTCAAAGGCCGTGGAATCCTTCATTGACTCTGTACTGGCGATACAGGAACATGTAGACCCACAGCTCATCAAACCAAGGCATCTGGATAAACAACGCTACATGGAACTCAAAATCAAGGAGCAAAAAGAACCTAAAAAACACCAGCGTCCCATCGGACCTTACGATGATCTGTGGTCACTGGACACAGTAAAGCAGCATGATTCAGCCGAGACCGAGGGTATTAAGGTACGCCAGTTCCCACCGGAACCTGAAAAAGATATTGTCTGGTTTATTCAGGAATTCTCCGAGGTATTGGAGGACTGGCAGCGGGACATCATGACGATGCTGCGGGACGAAATGCTGTATTTCTGGCCCCAAATGGAGACCAAAATCATGAATGAAGGCTGGGCCTCCTATTGGCATCAACGGATTGTCAGAGAACTGGATTTGACTGGGGATGAAACCGTTGAATTTGCCATGCTGAACGCCTCCGTTGTGCAGCCTTCCAAGCAAAGCTTGAATCCGTATTATTTGGGACTGAAAATATTTGAAGATATTGAAAAGCGATGGGATAACCCGACCCGCGAGGAGCAAGAGCGCCAAGGACGCAAACCGGGCGAAGGTCGAGCTAAAATATTCGAGGTGCGAGAGTTTGACTCGGATACCTCCTTTATACGCAATTACATGACCAAGCAACTAACGGAGGATTTGGATCTGTACGTGTTTGAGAAACGGGGACCGGATTGGAAAATTACCGATAAATCCTGGGAAAACATACGGGATCAGCTTGTGTTCTCACGTGTAAATGGAGGCTCCCCTTATATCGTTGTTGAAGACGGAGATTATCTGCATACAGGTGAATTAAAACTCAAGCACCAGTATGAAGGCATTGAACTGGATTTAAAATATATGGAGCGTACGCTTCCGTATGTATATCAGCTATGGGGGCGCACCGTTCATTTGGAAACAATGATTGAAGGTAAGCTCGCCTTATTTTCATATGACGGTAAGAAACACCATCGCAAATTTGTATAGTGATACACAATCGAATAACCAGCCTAATTAAAAAAGGTACATTCCGAAGAAGGAAATGCGCCTTTTTTTACTGCTTTTTCTTAAATTCGACGATGTAGCTCTGATTCAGTTGTTTTCCACCTTCCGAAATGTTCTGGTACATGGATAAAAACCGGGCGGAAGTGCTCCACACTGTTGGACTGTCATAGGACTGGATATCGGTCGTAACGGGAGTGGTTTTACCCGTGGATTGGTCAAACACATACAACCCTCTCATACCTTGCTGATCCTCATCATAAATGGAAAAAGCAAGCTTGGACCCGTCGTTGGACCAGCTTCCACGACTCATTAAAGTCCCTTGACCCACGATCCCTTTCTCTTTGCCTTGTTCATCCAAAATGATCATACGAGCAGGTTCGGATGTATTCCATTTCCGCTTTTCAATGGCAATAGATTTACCATCAAGCGACACTGCAAAAGACATGGCCCCCTCTGCAATGGTCACAGCTTGAGGATGATTGAGAGTGAACCGATTCAGCACCGGATACCCTTGTTTATCATTGCCTGTATAAAATATGGCGTTACCCACTTTTTCGACATGAGCAATTAATTCTGAGTGATTTGGATCTTGAAAACTCAATTCTTCAGCTTTGCCGTCCAGTCCAATCAGATGTATCTTACCGTCTGGTGTACCTGTAATGAGATGATCCTTATCGCCCCAGCTCACTTCGTTAGTCATGTCCAGCTGGCCAGCCGATGTAACCTTGCCGCTGCTTAGCTCTAAAATATAGCCCTGAATATCATACTTGCTGCTGGTGCTGCCCTCCGTAAAAAAGACATGGCGCTGATCCGGAGAAACCACAGCAAGTAACTGTAGAGCCTTACGACCTGGTGTTAAAACTCGTTCCTTATTGGTCTTTACATTATGAATCCATAACTGATTCTGACGTTCCACAATCAGCTCTTCATCACTCAGCCATGACCTCGCGTAGACATCTCCCAGCTTGTCGATGGACTGTACCACCAGCTCGTCCGATACTTGCTGCCGAGCTGCCTCCATGTCAATCACAGTAAGCTTTTGCCCCGGTTTCATACCGGATGTTGGAATTGTCTCTCCTGCGCTTTTTATGCCGCAGCCGCCTAGCAATCCTCCAGCGATCAAGCCAGTCATGAGCAATCCTGTGACTTTGTGTCTGAAAAAGCGTGCATAGGGATGTTTGAGACGAGGAAAGCCGTTCTTTTTCCCGTGGCTGTCTAGGTTTTTCTTCATCATGTACAACGGCCTCCTTGTTAACGTTACCCCCAGCTTAATGCCTGAACATCTCGTGAATACATCGAATTGTTTCCAAATTGTAAATAAGACAACATTTTCAGTTCTATAGCTATCGAGCGGTCCAACTACTGGAAGCCATCGTGAACCAACAGGGGTAGCCTGAGCGAAAATTCATTGCCACTTGCACCTGAATGACCATTGCCATTTTCCAACCCGGTTTCGTCTGAAGCTGTGAGCTGCAACTCTCCACCCATGCGCTCCGCCAGTCTGCGTGCCAAAGGCAGGCCAAGTCCCGTGCCACTGTCTTGACGAGAACGATCACGACTTAAGGTAGCAAACGGCTCAAAAATCATGTCCCATTTTTCCCGAGGAATCCATGGACCGGAATTGCGTATATACACTATCACGGTGTCCTTTTCCACTCGATTAGATAACGTAATCCAGCCTTCGTCCTGATTGTATTTTACTGCATTATCCAGCAAATTCAGCACAATATGCATCAGATGCTTAGGGTCTCCACACACCTTGGCTGGAATGGTATCCATCGAAAAATTCAGTCCACGCGCCGCAGCTTTCCCCCGGATTCGGCTACCTGCATCTTCGAGCAGCAAATGCAGCTCCACTTCCTCCGTATGTAATTCAAAATCATATTTGTCCAGCACAGATAGTCTCAGTGAATCCTCGACAAGCTCATACAACCGTTTGGTTTCCTTACCGATACTTTCTCTGGCTTCACGCACCAATTCGGGATCATCCCCATACATATCCAGCAAATCAGCGTAAGCCTGAATAGAGGTCAACGGAGTCTTCAGTTCATGGCTGATATTGCCAATAAAGGTCTTTTGCTGCTGCTCTAGCTCTCTCAAACGCCGAACCGCTTCTTCCAGCCGAAGCTTTTCATTTTCGAGCGCAGTAATACTTGCCCGGATCACATGACTCATCTGGAGCATCCCTTCATCCAGCCTTCCCAGCTCGTCCTGCCGTCGCAGCAATCTGGCTTCTGGATAGTGCCCTGCCGAGATCTGCTCAGAAGCGCGAGTCAGTCGTCCGATGTCCCTCGTCTGGCGGCTGACATAGCCTAAGCCAAGAATAAAGCTTAAGACCAGCACCGCACCTCCTGTCCATAAAAACAAGCGGGCAATGTCCTGGTAAAACTGCTGCTGTGCTTCTATTGAGCTATGAAGCTGTACCACTCCCAGCAAGCCGTCTGGACCTTGAAGCGGAGCTAGATAGGTCACTGAGCTACCTTCTGTAATATACGCAATTTTCCCTTGGAGCGCATAAGAAAGCGCCTGGCCGACATCTGTTCTATAAGCCAGTGGCAGAGAATTTCCGACCTCATGTCCCCGGCCATCATATAAAATAACGCGCATATTACTGGACACACCGAGTTCCACGGCAAGCTGTGGCGCTTGCTTTTTCATGAAGTCTTCGGGTGATTGGCCAGCTCCCAACAGGTAAGACTGTTTGACGCGCATTTCCACGATTTCCGCCTGACGCTTTAAGCCGCGTTCCATTTGATCAGTCTGATTGGCACGAATACCAGTAAGCACGAGCCAGCTCAGCACACCGACAGTAAACAGCAGTAAAGCCGCCAGGACCAGCGGAAATTTCCAGCGCAGGCTCAAGCCTGTACGCTTATGTTTGCGCTTCTGCGGGTCAGTGGACTGCAAGCTTTCTTGTGAATGGAGTGAATGATGTTCGTTCACGTCATTTTCTCCGCCTTATAGCCGATTCCATATACGGTCTGCAGCATCGACTGATGCGGTTCCAATTTTTTGCGCAAGCGCTGAATATGAATATCCACCGTCCGCGTTCCTCCCACATAATCAATGCCCCATACTTGTTCCAACAGATCGTCCCGTGTATACACCCTCCCAGTATGGGACACCAGCAGAGCCAGTACATCAAACTCCTTGGGGGTCAGATCCAATGCTTTTACTCCGAGTTCGGCCGTTCGGCTAGATGGACGCACTCGTAATGGACCCAGTATTACCTCCGTTCCTTCCGGCGCAGGTGCTCCTTCTCGTTCCAGTCTCCGTACTAATGCCTTAATACGTGCGAGCAGTTCTCTCAGGTCAAACGGCTTGCTCATAAAATCGTCTGCTCCCAGCTCCAGTCCAAGCACCTTATCGACGATATCATTTTTGGCGGTTAGCAGTAGAATACCAACGCCCTTCCGGCTTTCCAAACGGCGACACACCTCATATCCGCCCAGTTTGGGCATCATCACATCCAATATAAGCACATCCGGGTGGAACAAACGCACTTTTTCCAATGCATCCTCTCCATCCACAGCAGTTTCCACCAAAAAACCTTCCCGCTTTAACGCATAGGCCAGTGCATTCCGAATACTCGCCTCATCGTCCGCTATCAGTATTCTTTTATCCATGTCCTTCCCTCCCTACCTCAAAAAACGTTCATGAACATATCATCGGTCATGCCAGGCATAGTTGCCAGGCGAGCTCCAGCCGCTGCCCCAAGTGCCTGCACCAGCTTGGCCCGTCCTTCTAATGCCCTTTCTACGATAGGGGCTACATCTGACCGAAGAAGGGATTGTCCAATCGTAATCATTCCAAGCTTATACATCTTGAATCTCTGCTTTCGCTTCATTTTATTTTACGCTCCTGATGACAAAGGGCAAGCCTGCCGCCTGCCCTTATCAGGTGTTTCCATAAGATAGGAGCTTAAATTGGAATGAGCAGGCTATTGGCGTTCCGAAAGTAGCTGAAGAAATCGCAGATTTCACCAATTGATGAATTTTAGTTTATGTTAATGCAACTTTTCTAGCATAACAATGTTCATTTCGGCCAAAACATGGATCTTTTTCTTGTGCTCACAGAATAAAAAAACAAACTTATAGCGCTATTATCATTTTTTAATGTCGATAAATATAACACACCATACTAATCTCTTTCTCTCCCAGCCCTGTGTTTTGAAGTGTCTTACCTGTCCGTATATGCTAAAATACTTCCGTATCGGCTATTCGCCTACAGGAGGGCATGATTATGAACCAATCCATTTTGATCGTAGAAGACGAAGAGAAGATTGCCCGACTTCTAGAGATCGAACTTGAATTTGAAGGCTATCAAGTAAGTAAAGAAAAGAACGGAATTGATGGGCTGGAGACCTATTGCAAAGGTAGTTGGGATCTAGTTTTACTGGATATTATGATTCCCGGTATCAATGGCATCGAACTCCTTCGGAGGATTCGTAAACATGATGCGAACGTTCCTGTCATTTTACTGACGGCTAAAAGTTCCATTGCGGATAAGGTCGAGGGACTCGATTTGGGAGCCAATGACTATGTTACCAAACCTTTTGTGATCGAAGAGCTGCTTGCACGTGTAAGGGCCGCGCTCAGGGTAGGTGCAACGAAAGACATGGCTTTACAAGTGGCAGATCAATGGCTTAGTGCCGGAGATTTACGTCTTCATGAGGGTACACGTGAAGTGCTTCGGGGAGAGCACAACATTGAGCTTACGCCGCGAGAGTTTGACTTGCTCGTTCATTTACTCCGACATCAGCGGCAGGTCCTTAGTCGTGAACAATTACTGGAAAATGTATGGGGCATTGATTATATCGGTGATACCAATGTCGTCGATGTGTATATTCGCTACGTACGCAATAAAATTGACCCCACGCGCCAGCTCCCTGAGCTGATTCATACAGTGCGCGGTATTGGTTATGTTCTGAAGGAATCGTTATGAAGCTGCAGAACAAAATCCATACGTACACCTCGTTATTATTCGGGATTCTACTTGTGGCTATTAATTTCTCAGTCTATTTTCTATTCAGCCAACTTTCAATAGACAGTCGAAAAAACCAGGTAGAGGCCGCAGCAGAGAACATGATTCATGGCATTCAACGTGCTCCAGTATCCATAGCCGCTGAGGATCTGCTACGAGCCTATGTGCCTCTGGACGGCATGCTTCGTCTGATGAGACCGGAAGGCGATTTTCTTGCTCCTATCACCTCTTCATCAGAGCAGTCTCTCAGCTTGATGAAGGGCGTTTTTAATGAAACACGGCAGGTTCGCATCATTACCCATGAAAGCAACCGTTATATTCTCGTTTCGGTCCCCATGATTTGGTCGAATGGAGAGGTTGTCAATCTTCAGGTGACCGAAAGTCTGCAACCGACGATGCAGACGCTCCAGGTACTCAAAATCGTACTTATTGCAGTCACAGGAATTGCTCTTATTCCTGTCGTCATATCGGGAAGACTGCTGGGCAGACTGATTACACATCCAATTACATCCATGATTAGCACGATGAAAGAGATTCAACGTAGCGGGAAATTCAAACGTCTTCCGCTCAATTCGTCATCACGCGACGAGTTAGTCGAGATGGGAGAAACGTTTAATGACATGATTGAATTGCTGGAGCGGAATTTCGTTCGCCAAGAACAATTCGTTTCGAATGCGTCCCATGAATTGAAAACACCTCTAACCATTATTGAAAGTTATGCTAGTTTGCTTAAACGACGGGGATTGCAGAATCCCAATATTTTTGCCGAATCCGTTGAAGCAATCCATTCTGAGGCGATCCGAATGAAGGATATGGCAGAACAACTTCTTCTGTTGGCCAGAAACGAAGAACAATGGAATGTCGTGTTAGAACCTGTACGCTTGACCAAAGTAGGGACAGAACTGAAAGCTACATTTGAAAATGCTTTCGCCCGACAAATTCAACTGGATGTACAGACAGACTGCACTGCCTTTACGGACGAGAATAAACTAAAACAACTTCTATTTATATTTTTGGATAATGCACGCAAATACAGTGACGAGCCGATACACCTGATGATTGATATTGTGAGCGGTACGGCTCAACCTTGCATAAGAATCACAGATCAAGGAATTGGAATTCCTGAAGAAAAGTTATCTAAAGTTTTCGACCGCTTTTATCGTGTGGACGAAGCCAGAAGCCGCGAGGAAGGTGGGGCCGGGCTAGGCTTATCATTAGCTACAGGAATTGCTCAAGCTATTCAAGCACAAATTGGGCTAGAAAGCATAGAGGGAAGCGGAACAACTGCAACGATCATCCTCCCTGCTGTTCCAAAATAATAAGCCAAAGGAGGGAAAACCGATGAAAACGATCTATGCCTGGATGATTGGAGGTACGGTAGCGGCTGTATTGATCACCATTTGCCTTTTACAGTGGCCCTGGGCACGATCGTTAGCAGCTTCGCCCTTGGAAGAAAAAGCCGTGGTCCAATCTGTATTGCATCAGTATCCCGGCGAGGTGCTCGAATCCCAACGTTTGGATAATTTTTATGTGATCAAGCTAGAACGCGCCAAAGGGAAGTACGAAATAAAAGTCAACGCCTATGATGGTGTCATCCAATCCATAAAGCGGACACAGATGTATACAGATGCAAAGCAGGAACCCCAAGATCACACGCCCGGTTCCTCAGAGCCCAGTGACCAATCAAATCCAGTCCATAAAACTGACCCGGTTTCTCTTGTCATTACAGAGAATGAAGCAGCCAAGCTTGCTGCAAAAGCAGTGAATGGAACATCCGATGACATTGAACTGCACCGCAATGACAAAGGCCTCTATTATCTTGTTGAGGTTGAGGTACAAGATGGGCGTGAGGCAGTGGTGCAGATCAATGCAGTATCAGGCTCAATCGACTCTATCACTTGGGAAAAAGAAAAACAGGATCACGACGAATCATGACGCCCTGATGATCATGCTTATGTCTTCTCATTGTTTTCTCATGATTCTATTATGTTCCTCTCATGTTCAAGGGTTAAGCTGTATTCAAGCATACAGCTCAAGGAGGAATTAGGTAATGAAAAAAAACTATACATTAGGAATAATAGCAGCCACGGTTCTGCTTGGAGTTACGGCTACAGGTGTCTCGGCAAATGCCGTATGGGCTGCTAAGCCTACAGGACTAATTGGAGCGACTACTGCTGCCAATATTGCCAAAAAAGCTGTGGGAAATCATGCGCAAGTTGAGGATGTCGAACTGGAGCGCAAGAACGGAAAAGTCTACTATGAAGTGGATCTTCAGCAAGGAGATAAAGATTGGGATATAGAGGTTGATGCTTATACTGGGAAAACCATCCGTTCCCATTCCGAGCTTGATCATGACTCGAATGACGAGTCTTCCCTTTACAAACCCAACCACGTCACTCTAACTGAAAAGCAGGCTGGACAAATTGCACTTAAGCATGTGCCTGGGAGTACCCTTCTGTCTTCTAAATTAGATAAGGAAGATGGACAGTTCATCTATGAGGTCAAGGTACTCACCAACGAAGGAACTGTTGAGCTTGAAATCCATGCATCATCTGGAGCGATCGTGGATACAGACGAAGATGATGACAACAACGATAACTAATCACCCACCATTCATGACCAGACTTGCATAATACAGTGCTAATTAAAACGGAGCAGCGAACTTTCGCTGCTCCGTTTTTTTTGACCAACGTGAACAGGAAAAGAACGAGAATAGCCCATAAAACTGCACCTATTATTTCCTCATGAATAGACTGATAACTAACAGAGGATTACCTTTTTCTTCAATTAAAAATCAAGTGAGGTTCTTATGGCGAAATCCTATACAAAAGCACAGATTCGCGAAATCACCCGTCGTTTCGGCCTGATTCCCTTAAAATCAAGCTTAGTCTCATCGCTGTACCGAAAAAATGCTGTGATCCAAGTAAAAACGAAAAAGGGAACTTATGCATTAAAGCCCTTTAGTCGTTCAAAGATGGCTCGTTCAAATACGATTCAACAGATGGAACGAGCTGCGAGCTATATAAGGCTTTTGAAAAAGAGAAAATATACCTACATGCCTACATGGCTCCCCACTCATTCCGGTAAGCTATGGACTTTGTATCAAGAGACGCCATTTTATGTAAGTCAGTGGATCAAAGGACGGGGACTGGAGACCGCTGAAGATTTCGAAAAACTGGGGTTGGCTCTTGCCACACTTCACGCTACATCCACCGGCTTGCATCGGATGGAGAAAGGAAAGTCCCCTCCGACTATTCAACAATTGCGGATATGGAAAAACCAAGACCGTCTTTTCCAAAAAAAAATGATAAAAATCAGTCGCCAGAATAAAGAGTACCGCAACTGGTACAACACTCATGGCAAGGACTGTAAACGTTTATCCAGACGTGCATGGAAGGATTTGCAGGACGCATCCATTATAAGACTGCTTCGGACGGAACGTCGGCACCCCTCCTTGATACACAGTGATATCACCACCCCGAATGTCATTATTTCAGATGACGGTCATCTTAAAATCATTGATTGGGATCGGGCTAAGATTGGCTCAGTCTATGCTGATTTGGCAAAGGCTCTTATGAATACAACTCAATTCAATCCTGAATTTGTGCAATCCTTGTTGAGGGGATACCAAAAACGCAAACCACTCAGCCGAACTGAGCGGAAGATTGTTACAGCTTTATATAAACTGCCACGAGAGGCTTGGCATGCTTCCCGACATCCAAATCGTTCAAGAGACCGCGAAATCCTAGACAACTGGGATCAGTCGTGGCCTCTTCGATTACAAATCATCCATATTTTGCAGGAGTGGGCCCGTGTATAAAAGAAAGTGAGGAGCAAAATGTCGATTTTATCGAATGTTGAGCAAATGTACGGAATCAAAATTCAGCGTAGCCGTCAAATGAAGGACATTCACAAGATTGAAACTGCCAATACAACTTACTGCTTAAAACCCTATAAATTCCCGGAAGAAGAGATTCGTTTTATTACACGTGTCTTGTCCTACCTGGATGAACGCGGGTTTACACGTAGCCAAAAGGTCTATCCAACCGTACAGCAAACAGCCTACATGACCTATGAAGGCGTTTCGTATACATTAACCAATTGGGTTCATGGACCCAGGCCGGAATTTACAAAAAGAATAGACTTCAAAAAGGGAATTTCTACTTTAGCCAAATTCCACACCAGTGCCGTAGGCTTTCCTGTCACGGAAGCGCCGCCTTCCAGAATCCGTTATGAAGGCTTGAGCGATGAAATAGCTGAATATAAAAAACGCCTCAGTCCTTACAAAGGCACAGCACATCTCCTAGCTCTTTGTGAAGAAGTGTTATATCGTCTACAGCAACCCAAAATTCGAGCAGCAATCCAGCAGGAGCAAAAAGCAGCTGCATTAATACACGGTGACTATAACTATCCCAATCTGGTCAAAGACAGGCAGCTCAAAATCCATTTGATCGACTTCGAAAATTGTTCCCTACATGTAAGGATGAAGGATCTCTCCCATCTTCTTCATCGGAATTGTCTTTGGAACGCGACAAAGATGCTGCGCGCGATAGAATTTTATCAACGATATCGACCGTTGAGCACTCAGGATTTGCATCTGCTTCATATGCTATTGATCTCTCCCTATCATGTAGTCCGCAACCTTAGAATAGGCGGCTTCCGTTCTGCGAAGCGAGTCATTCCATCGTTTGTGCATCTGAACAAATACCGACGTGAACTTAGATCACTGCTATAATCAGTTGGCATGGAACTAAGCAAAAAAAACAGACCTGGTGATAAGGTCTGTTTTTTTGTGTTTTGACAACTAGCTAAGGAAAATCGGCATGTTACTAAACGAATCGATTTTCTGATTGTACCGGTACAACCAAAAATTTATAGCATTGTACACAGCACGCCCCCCTTTTACAATGATGCTAAGACTCAATGCTCATTTGTTTCGAGAAGAGAATTTGGCAAACTAACAATAGAGGTGACTGTACATGTACACCATGACAAAAGAAGAAATAAAAGCTTATTTGAACAGAATCGGAATTCCCGAAGTTCAGCCTCCTACCCTATCCTATTTAGTGGAGTTGCATAAGGCACATGTAAAACATCTTTCATGGCAAACGTTGGACATTTTTGCAAGAAAGCCGGCTGCCATTGGTTTTCAAGAATCTGTTCAACTCATTCTACATGGGAGAAGTGGTTATTGTTTTCATCTGAATGGTGCCTTTAGTGCGCTACTACATTCACTAGGGTACAAAGTTTCTCTGCATCATGCTGGGGTACAACCTTTAGGAGCTGAGCCACGCATTAATTCATTTCATCTTGGATTAACAGTGAACTTGCTAAATGAGCAGCAAGAAGATGAAGTATGGATTGTAGATGTCGGACTGGGCGATATGCCATATGAGCCTCTTCCACTCCTGATGGGGACTTATGAACAACCCCCACTTCGTTATAAAGTTATGGAATCTGAAGTTGTTACTAATGGTTGGCGTTTAGAACACGACTCGCTTGCTTCATTTGTTGGCGTTGATTTTGCCCCTACGGTTGTTCAGGATTTGGAAGAATTCAGGCCGAAACATCATTTCTATAGCCGCTCCGTGGAATCTCCATGGTTTAACCTGTTTCTAATTCGGCAAAGGCAAGCATTAGAAGCGAATGAACTCAGAGGATGTATTTGGAAGAAACGTGGGCTAAACGGTTTGGAAAAAATAGAGCTGGATAAGAAGTCGCAGTGGCTGGAAGTATTGGCAGATGTATTTGGTGAGCCGCTCGTTAACTACAGTCACCAGGAACGGGACGAGTTATGGAAAAGAGTACTTGCGGCTCATATGGAATGGAAAAAAATCTTTGACTGAAGCGTTACAATAGAGAAGCTTCCTCTAATTCCTTGTTTCAAAGATTCGGTATTCTTTCATAGGAATATGCACTTCCTCTGTTGCCTCTGTTGCGTTGATTGGACTGCCACACAGGAAGAGCATCGCTTTGCCAGTATCCAGCCAGCTAACGCCCGAAAACTTCCAGTTCCCCAGGATATACCGATCAGCTACATCTCACACCTCCAGCATTTCCGGGGAGTGCTGCAACATTTCCAATTCCTTCACCATGTTTTCAATCAGCTTTGTGAATGAAGCCAATTCTTCCGAGCTGGAGGCCTGTTGCCGGGCACTGGCTGTTGTGGTAGCGGTTTCGGACTGCACACTGTCAAGCATACGGGCAATATCCAGCACCTTGCGCTGAATTTGCTCCTGTGCTTGCTTTGAATTAGATGCCAACTTTCGCACTTCCTGCGCCACCACTTGAAATCCACGCCCTGCTTCTTGCGCATGGGCTGCCTCAATCGCCGCATTCAGTCCCAGCAGATGAGTCTGATCGGACAATTCTCGAATGGTACTGCTCATCTGTTCAATATGCTTAATCTCGTCACTCAATTGCAATACTAGTTCCTCTGTATGTTCCTACGAAGAAGCAGTATTGCAAGCACTCTCCGCGATATTATCGGTATTTTCCCTAAGTTCGGCAATCATCCCCGTCAAATTTTGTGCAATTCGGGACACCACAGCCAGCATCTGCGTTTGTTCATCGGCGAGCTCGTTAATCTGCTCCTTTTCCTTTTCCTGATAAGCTTCCAGCACAAGCTGAGAATCCAGATTGAACATTTTGGAAAGAGCGTGCACAATAGAATACCAGTCCTCTATCCCCGAATGCTTTAAAATGTCTACTGCAATATCCAGATAAGCAATGTACGTACCCAAATAATAATCGGAAGACAATCCGATCCGGGAATGTACCTGCCCCACAAAAAGGCGGTGTTCGATAAACTGATCATCTATTTTCCCATCTGCAAGAGAAAGCCAGTATTCACGTTGTGTTTGCTTTAGTCGCTCAATATTCGACCATTTAGAGATAATCGACACGAGATGCGGAACCTTTTCTACATGCTCATAAAAACGATCCACTACCTCATTTACAATAGATTGGAATAGCCCCTGATAATGATGCAATAAAGCCAAATCACCATCAGTAATACCAATATATTGTATCTGTTTTAATCTACTCTCAGCGACATGAATCATAAGTTCCTCCAAATAATAGTTTACATAGATTTTACATTACCATATTTATCGGCAACTTTTTAGAAAATGTTAAAAAAGCAGAAGATTGATTGTGATTGTTTACATATTAATTTCAGAAAAGTATATAAATTCAACTCCCTAATATTACAAAAAAAGAACCCGCCAGCACCTCAAACGCTCTGTGCCTGCCGGATTCTCTTCACCATCCATTTCAATCCATAGCTTCATTACACAATTGTTTATTTCCCCTTACCGATTCAGGAGGCTGCCTACATACCTCAATAAATCGTTGGCGCTGGCTCCAGTGTAGCCATGCTCCTCAATCAGTCGCTTAATCACCTCATTCATCCGTTTGAGCTGATTAGCATCAGGCGTTTTGGTCGAAGTTGTGATCTTCACAATATCCTTCAAATCGGCGAACAGCTTCTTTTCAATGGCTTCTCGCAGCCGATCATGATGATGATACTCAAACTTTCGCCCCTTGCGGGAATAGGCGGAAATACGGATTAATATTTCCTCACGGAATGCCTTTTTCGCATTTTCCGACACCCCGATCTGCTCCTCGATGGAACGCATAAGCCTCTCATCCGGGTCGAGCTCCTCATCTGTGAGCGGATCGCGGATTTTCGCCCAATTGCAAAAAGCTTCGATGTTATCTAAATAGTTATCAAACAGCGTCTTGGCTGATTCTTCGAAAGAGTACACAAAGGCCTTTTGTACTTCTTTTTTCGCTAATTCATCATATTCCTTACGAGCCACGGAAATGAAATTCAGATAACGCTCCCGCTCTTCCTTGGTGATGGAAGCGTGTTGGTCTAAACCATCCTTAATGGCTCGTAAAATATCCAGAGCATTGATGGACTCCACATTTTGCTTAATCAGCGCACTGGAAATACGATTAATGACGTACCTTGGGTCTACGCCGGACATGCCTTCTTCCAGAAACTCATGTTGCATCTCCTTCAGATCGGCCTCCTTATAGCCTTCGACCTCCTCACCGTCATACATGCGCATCTTTTTAACCAGATCCATACCCTGCTTCTTGGTTTCTTTCAACCGGGTGAGCACAGAGAAAATGGCAGCCGTTCGCAGCGCATGAGGAGCGATGTGAATATGACGCATGTCACTTTGCTCAATGAGTTTGGCATAAATCTTTTCTTCCTCGGACACTTTCAGATTATAGGGAATGGGCATTACAATCATCCGCGATTGCAACGCCTCGTTCTTTTTATTCGCAATAAAGCTTTTATACTCCGATTCATTCGTGTGAGCTACGATCAATTCATCTGCACTGATGAGCGCAAACCGTCCGGCCTTGAAATTTCCCTCCTGGGTCAGAGACAATAAATTCCATAAAAATTTCTCATCGCATTTCAGCATTTCCTGAAATTCCATCAGTCCGCGATTCGCTTTATTCAGTTCTCCGTCAAATCGATAGGCGCGCGGATCAGATTCCGAACCATACTCCGTAATGGTGGAAAAGTCGATGCTGCCTGTCAAATCGGCAATATCCTGTGACTTTGGATCAGAAGGACTGAACGTACCTATGCCGATCCGGTTTTCTTCCGATATAAAGACCCGCTCCACACGCACCTTTTCGATGTCGCCATCAAATTCCGTACGCAATCTCATCTGGCAGGATGGGCACAGATTACCTTCAATGCGTACACCCAGTTCCTTTTCGAATTCGGGACGCAACTCATGAGGAATAAGATGAAGGGGATCTTCATGCATAGGGCAGCCCTCTATAGCATACACAGCTCCCTGATCTGTTCTTGAAAACTTCTCCAGCCCACGCTTTAGCAAGGTGACCAGTGTCGATTTCCCTCCGCTAACAGGTCCCATCAAAAGAAGGATACGCTTGCGGACATCGAGCCGCCTGGCTGAGGAATGGAAGTACTCCTCCACCAGCTTCTCCAGTGCACGATCCAGCCCAAAAATCTCCTGCTCAAAAAATTTATATCGCTTATGTCCCCCAACCTCTTCTACACCAAAAGATTCAATCATTTTGTAAACCCGTGCATGAGCGGTCATCGCCGGTGTCGGGTCTTTCTTGAGTATCTCGATATACTCTCTAAAAGTGCCGTTCCAGGCCAAGCGGTTGTTCTCCGCTCGGTACTCCGCAAGGCGGTCAAAAATATTCATGCTCGGTTCCTCCCATGACTGCGTAATGACTATCCTCCACTCTTGATGATTATGGCTACACTCGTCACGCCTTTCAGGATATGATGCGATCCTCTAAAAAAAAGTGTAATACATACCTATGCAGATTGATTTCAGAATTGACCTATTTTTTGTGACAGGTCTCTGCGCTTTTTCCAAAAACAAAGGGATTCACTATGTTAAAATAGACAACAACGACGCGGACCTGACGCATTATGGTACAATATAAGCTCGGAATAATGGGATAAAGGAGCGGGAGAATCCATGGCGGTTCGGCATGAGACGGAGCTGTACGCTCCAGTCAAAGCCTTTTTTGAAAATTTGGGATATGAAGTCAAAGGAGAAGTGCGTAACTGCGATTTGGTGGGAATCAAGCCAGGGCAGCAAACGCCACTGATTGTGGAGATAAAAAAGACGTTTAACCTGGCGTTAGTGCTGCAAGGTATGCAGCGCTTGAAGCTAAGCAGCAATGTATATGTAGCCGTAGAACGGAATCGTGCCAAAAAAGGGGCGGTGAATCAACGCTGGAATGAACTGATCGGACTGTGCCGCCAGTTGGGGCTTGGCTTGCTCACCGTCACGCATTTTAAAACAAAGCCTCCACTCGTTGAGGTGCTGTGTAAGCCCGTGGCATCTAGTGATGATGTTTACAAAACGACTGCCATTCGTCGCGGCTCGCGCAAGGAAAAGCTGCTGCGGGAATTCCACGCACGCAGCGGTGACCACAATGTCGGCGGTAGCACCCGGCGCAAGCTGGTCACTGCCTACCGGGAAAAAGCACTGCGCGTAGCCGCTGCTTTGCAGGGCTTGGGAGAAGCCGCCCCGGCGCAGCTTGCCCGTACAGCAGCCGTCAGCGATGCTGCTGCGGTACTCCAGCGTAACTACTACGGCTGGTTTGAACGTGTAGCCCGCGGTCGCTATCGGCTGACTCCGTTCGGTGAAGCCGCCCTGAGCGAGTATGCGGAAGTGCTGCAGCAGCAGGGGATTGAAACTGCCGCTGGAATGGCGGCAGAGTTTAACGAGAGTAGCGAGCAATTGCAGATTGCGGACGCATCCGTCGGTTACTCCACCATTGTAGCGGAAGCAGAGGATGACTGACCCTCGGATAGTTGTTTTGACTAGCTTCGCGCAGTAAATTCTCCGATCGTCTCACCGATTAGATTCATGCCCATAAGCAGCTGTTCTCGGCCTGGGTGGCTAAAGTTAAGGCGAATATGGGACGCACCTTCATCGCCAACCGCACACAACGCACCTGGCATAAAGGCTACACCCTTGGGTAGCGCCGCTTTGAGCAGCAAGGCGCTGTCCAGCCCAGCGGGCAATTTCACCCACACATACATCCCACCAGATGGAATATGATACGTCACATCTTTCCAAAACGGACGCTTGAGCAGCTCCAAGAGTAATTGGAGCCGAGTTGAATATTCCTTGTTCAACATTGCTAAGTGCTCGTGCCATTGAAAACGCGAGTTGGTCAGCAATTGGAACAGCAGCCGTTGGTTCATCGTACTGGATTGCACGTCAGCCAGCTGCTTCAAGGCGTACATCCCTTCAATCAGCGGCGCAGGACCAGCCGCCCAGCCAGTTCGCAGTGCAGGGGCAACTGTTTTATTAAATGAACCGATATATAGCACTTGACCACCCTGACCCGCATGATCCAGCGCGAATAGTGAGGGGTAAGCCTCTGCAAACTTTCGGCTCTGCGCATGCGGACTCTTATCATGAGTTTCGTGCTTTGTCTTAAAATGCAATTCACCGTAAGAATCGTCCTCAACGACTAACACCTCATGACGTCTACACAGATCCAAAATTTCCTGCCGTCTAGCCGCGCTCCATAAGGAGCCTGTCGGATTCGTAAACGTTGGCGTAGCAAAAAAAAGCTTGGGGCGATAACGGATCATTAAAGCTTCAAGCTTATCGGGAATAACGCCCTCTCCATCTGATTCTACAGGAACGACCTGCGCCCCTTGCATAGATAGCACCTGCAAACATCCAGGGGATGTCGGGTTCTCGACCAATACCGGATCACGCTCATCCACCATCAGCCTTACGATCAAGTCAATAGCCTGCTGGCTACCTGTGGTGAGAAGGATTTGACCTGGCGGTACTCTTACTCCTTTACGCTGTTCCCACTCTCCCGCAAGCCATGCCCGCAACGGAAAATAACCCTCCGGTTCACCATACTGGAGGGCGTCAGGGCCGGAGCCAAACACATCATGAGCCGCTTCTTCCAATAGTTTCACCGGAAACAGCTCTTGTGCGGGCAATTCTTCAGCCAAAGATATAAAGGAATGTTTCCTCGCATTTTCCCGGATATGACGCACTGGAGAAGCCAACATCGCAGCCGTTCGTGAAGCAAAGGAATATTGCATGAACATCCTCCTTCTCCTGAAAATAGTCATGATCTCCGGGCTGACGCGTCAAGCATATAACTGCTTCATCTGACGCGCATATAAGGCATAACGTTCAATCGCCTGCGCCCGGCTGGACACACCTAATTTCGCATAAATTTTACGTAAATAATTATCAATGGAGCGCCGACTAACTTCGATCTCGACAGCAATTTTGTCATATGTAATTCCCTGTACAATACGTTCCATAATAAAAACTTCGGTTTGCGTCAATTCGTCAAAAGGCTCCGAAGCCATTAACGGCATAAATGGCCAGTTTCCACAACGAATCCAATCCATCGGTAATGAAGCAAATCCTTCGCGCAAACCGTTGATCAGGTGAATTAACTGGCTCGGTGATGCCTGCTTGGATAGCATTCCATTTGCACCAAGCGAGATTAACTGCTGGAACAACGTAATATTGTCCTCATCCGTCATAATAACAATATGGCTGTCCGGAGACAAGACCCGCATTTGTGTCAAAAACGGTTCCGCCGTTCCCTCAGGCAACCTATAGTCCATTAAAATAATTTCCGGGCGAATGGAGCAAACCAGCTCCAGGCCTTCTGTGCCGGAGGAAGACATCCCTCTAACAAGCAAATCCTGCTGGTCTTCCAAAATAAGCTTTGTTCCCAGCATACTTGTAGGATGAATATCTATGATGACCACCTGCCATACTTTTCTCATATCTAAACCTCCTGATTTACAAAAAAATACATATTTAATGAAAATAATCATAAAACTAAAGAATACTTATGTAGAAATTGCGTAAATGTGAACGTATAGGAAGCGAAAACGATTTAAGGAAATTGTATCCTAGGACTTCCTTCCGATGCAATCTCTTTTTCCAATATTTTTATATGACTATTTCGCTTTTGCGAAATAAATAGGCCCATGATAGAATTGGTACTGCAAATAAAGACTGGAAATTTGAATTTACACGGGAGTTGAAAATCGCATGCAAGCTTCACCTGAACGTCCTCCTGCCGAAGCCCGGCGGAGCAATTCAAGAAAGGGGTTACCCGTAAAGACTTTTCTGCTATTTTGGTTCATTCTTATTATACTAGGTGCTCTCGCAACCTATCTGTATAGCAATCACTTGAAGCAGCAAATGCTAAACGAAATGCAAACCCATACAGACCAACAGATTCAGGCACTCAAATCCGACTATGAAAAGCAACTGACTGCACTTTCCAAGGAAGTTAGCGGATTGCAGGGCAAAGTTCAGTCCTTCAACGAACTACTGACATTTACAAAGGATAATGCCAATAACAAGACCGATAATAGCAATAAACTGTATACTCAATTAAATGAAGTCAAGCAGCAACTCAATACACTTCAGAAAAAAATGGACTTGCTAAAATGAATGTAGATACAAAGCTAGTAAACCGGTTCTTTATGTTGGCCCTTGCTCCTTTTATCGGTTTGTTAGGGTGTATTTTGTTAGTGCATCCCCCTTTGAGCTTTCCTAAATCTACATCTCCGAGTCTGCAAAAAGCCGAAATCACTCTACAAGCGCAATCAGTAGGCAAGCAGCTTGATGAAGCCAAGCAAACAGCAACGTATACCTTATCTACGATTCGCCGGACGTCTGAGCTCTACAAACAAACGACCCAAACGATGAATCAGCTTGTCGTGACTGCCTCTGCGCAGTCCAAGCGACCCGCGGTTATCTATAATCGGCGCATCACTGCCAAACTGGGTGTTCCCTATTACAAGGTAGATAGCAACCGGATTACCATTGAATTGTTTAAAGTAAACCCGGGAATTTATCACGGATACGCTATGAAAGTCAAACTTAAAGATCCTACGGCAATGAAAATGTCTTTGGGAAATGACAAGTTGGGTGGCTCAGAAACGACCATGCGTGCAGTCTTGAGACACGGAGCTATTGCTGGCATCAACGCAGGCGGCTTTGCCGATGGAGACGGCAAACGCTATCCATTAAGCACTACTGTCTTGAACGGCCGCTACCTTACTGGCTTTCAGTCAAGTTTCAAGGACTTGTCATTCGTTGGATTGAGTAACGACGGCAAGCTTATTGGGGGCAAATTTTACAATCAAGGTGCTCTTGACAGCTTAAAACCTGCCTTTGGAGCTACCTTCGTTCCCGTTCTGTTACAAAGGGGACAAAAAGTGCCTATTCCTGACAAATGGAAAGTCTCTCCCAAGCGGGCTCCACGTACAGTCATTGGCAACTATAAAGATGATCAGTTGCTCATTATTGTCGTAGATGGCTACAATGAAAGCGGGGGTTCAGGTGCAACGCTCGAAGAACTCCAAGGGAAGATGTTCAATCTGGGTGTTCAAGATGCTTATAATTTGGACGGCGGCGGTTCATCGTCCCTTATACTAAACGGCCGAATCGTAAACAAACCGTCAGATGGTAATTTGCGTCCAGTCCCTACTCATTTTTTGTTCTATAAATAGTTATGTGTAGTTTACTATCCAATTAAATATATGCTGTTCAGGCATAGCTCTATCCGAAAAAAAGCATCACGAACGAATGTCGTGATGCTTTTGCCTCATTTAGGAGGAGTACTGTGTCATTTCTGTCAGGCATTGAGCACAAATATAACGTTCTTTGAAATCGTTCACTTGTTCTATTGAGCCGCAGAATACACATTTTGGACGATAACGCTCCAAAATAATATGGTCGCCCTGAACCAAAATTTCGACAGGATCTCCCTCATTCATTTGATATCTTTTACGTAGTGACTTAGGCAGAACTATTCTCCCCAACTGATCAACTTTACGTACCACACCGGCAGGTTTCATCGTGATCGTACACCTCTCCTATTGAGTATTAGCTTTCAATTTTCTTTCCAGGCGAAAAACTAGGTACAAAGACACTATTCTTTATGTAGTATTCGCTGTCTTTTTGTCGAATCCTGCTGATAGCAGGAAATTTTATTACATTTTTTCATAAAATCATGAACCATATCAAAGTATGGTACAGAATGTCTATAATATTTTTATCGACCGGAAAGCTAATTATCATTAGCTTTCACAGAGAATTTCCGCAAATTTATGACCATATATCCTTTATTCAAGCTCTACTGTCATGTACTTTCGAGCAATAATAGTGCAACTTTTATCAGTAACTAAGGTCCTGGTTCTTTATTCGCATTTATACTTGATCGATTGATGTTTATTACGATAAACCTGGAAAATCCAATTGTCTCAGCGCTTCATATACAATAATCGCAGCGGAATTCGACAAGTTTAGAGATCTTACTTTATCTGACATTGGCATCTTGATACATGTATCAGGATTAGCAGCTAACAGCTCAGGAGGCAAACCTTTCGTTTCTTTACCAAATACCAAAAAGTCTCCATCCTGAAATTTAATATCACTATACTGCTGTTTTGCCTTTGTCGTCGCATAAAAAAAGCGACCTGCTTGATATTTCTCTTGTACTTCAGCAAAAGACTCGTGATACTCAATGTGGACAGCATACCAATAATCAAGCCCAGCCCGTTTTAACGTAGCATCATCGGTACGAAAACCCAGTGGCTTAACCAGATGCAGATGAGTTCCGGTTGCAGCACATGTTCTGGCAATATTCCCTGTGTTAGCTGGAATTTCCGGCTCGACAAGCACAATATGTAATGGCATCAGTTTTTCATTCCTTTCATCATTAAATTCATCAGACAAATAACCTAAAGTCTAACCAAAATGTGTACGCTGAAAGCATGCACTCTCTTCATTTTAACAAAATCAGAGGGATATAGACATCAAACGACAAAAAAATATCATTTTCCCTACACCACTAAAAGCCTTCCCCTATACACATTCAGGGAAGGCTTTATTTTTACTTTTCGATTTCAAATATCGTGTATCGAAATATATGTCTGTGTTATCAACTGTTACGTTGCTTAAATCCATCCATAAACTCGGCTAATGCTTGACAGTTCTCCAGTGGAACCGCATTGTAGATCGAGGCGCGAAGCCCTCCTACACTGCGATGCCCCTTCAATCCGATGAACCCGGCTTGTTCGGATTCTTTAATAAATTGTTTTTCCAGATCCTCATTTGCAAGGCGGAAGGTTACGTTCATAATAGAACGATCAGCGCTGTCCACACAGCCACGATAGAAGCCTTCGCTTCTGTCAATACGGTCGTATAGCAGAGCAGCTTTCTGCTGATTCACACGCTCGATGCCTTCTAAACCGCCTTCCTCCTGGATCCATTTGAGCACTTCATTCACCATGTATATGGCAAAGGATGGGGGAGTATTGTAGAGAGAGTTATTCTTTTGATAAGTACTGTAACGCAGCATTGTAGGAATATTACCTGGTGAGGAAGCCAGTAGCTCTTCACGGGCAACCACGACCGTTACACCAGAAGGTCCCAGATTTTTTTGCGCACCAGCATAAATCAATCCAAATTGAGTAACATCAAAAGGTTTGCAAAAAATATCACTGGACATGTCCACAATCAGCGGTACGGAACCCGTATCCGGGAATTGCTTAAATTGTGTACCTTCAATCGTCTCATTGGATGTCATATGCACATATGCAGTATTCTCAGGCAAGTCCAAGGAATCCACATTTGGAAGACGCATGTATTTCTCATCAGCGGAGGAGGCGGCAATGTGAGCCTTGCCCAATAGCTTAGCTTCTTTATATGCCTTGTCCGACCAGCTACCTGTCATTACATAGCTTCCGATCTGCTCTTCACTCAAGAAATTTAAAGGCAGCATGGCAAACTGCGTACTTGCCCCCCCTTGGAGGAACAACACCTTGTAGCCTTGTGGGTTGCCCAGCAGAGATAACAAACGTTCCTGCGCCTCATTATGAACGGATTCATACACGGCTCCACGGTGAGACATTTCCATGATGGACATCCCTGTTCCCTGGAAATCTACGAATTCAGCTTGTACACGTTCCAGTACTTTAAGCGGCAATGCCGCCGGTCCTGCATTAAAATTGTAGGCTCTCTTACTCAACAATTTCCCATCCCTTCTCTACTCTGGTGTGGATATTATCGCTATGATAGCAGTATTCATAAATGCGTTCAAGACTTGTATAAAAATGTTTCCGAATTCCTTTACGATGTGACAAAGCTGTGAATGTTAATATATTTAACATCTTCATTTTGTAATATTCTTCTTAATGGTAAAAGGTCTCCGGCGTGAGACCGGAGACCTATTTTGAACAACATCTATTCCCCGCAGGCTAATGAGCGTTATTCAAAAGCAGCTATGCTATCGATGTAGTATTAGCAGTCAAAATACAAGCTGTATTCATGTGGATGAACACGGATATTCACCGATTTAGCTTCAGAACGTTTGAACTCTACATAGTTATCAATAAAGTCCTTCGTAAATACGCCGCCCTCAGTCAGGAATTCGTAATCGGCTTCCAGAGCGTCCAGAGCTTCATCCAGTGTACCAGGTACACTGCGGATTTTGCCTTTTTCAGCATCAGACAGCTCATAGATGTTAGTGTCGAGTGGACCATAGCCCAATTCGATTGGGTTCAGTTTGCGCTTGATGCCATCCAGACCCGCCATCAGCATTGCTGAGAAGGCGAGGTAAGGGTTAGCTGTGGAGTCCGGTGTACGGAACTCGATCCGACAGCCTTTAGGAGTAACAGCCGCTACTGGAATACGTACAGCCGCAGAACGGTTACCTTTGGAGAATACCAGGTTAACCGGCGCTTCGTAACCAGGAACGAGACGTTTGAACGAGTTGGTACTTGGGTTGGTCAAAGCGATCAACGCAGGTGCGTGGTACAGAATACCACCAATGTAATGAAGAGCCATTTCGCTCAGATTAGCATAACCACCTTTTTCGTAGAACAAAGGAGTATCGCCGTCAAAAATAGATTGGTGAACGTGCATACCACTTCCGTTGTCCCCGAAAATTGGTTTCGGCATGAATGTTGCCACTTTACCATATTGACGAGCTGTGTTGTGTACAATGTATTTATAAACGAGCAGGTTATCTGCTGTTTTCTTGAGTGTATCAAAACGGAAGTTGATTTCCGCTTGGCCTGCTGTAGCCACCTCATGGTGATGGCGCTCAATTCTCAGACCTGCTTCTTCAAGCAAACGGCACATTTCACTACGAATGTCTTGTTGGGTGTCTACTGGTGCTACAGGTACATAGCCGCCCTTCACTCCCACTTTAAAGCCCAGGTTGCCGCCTTCTTCCTTGCGGTTCGTGTTCCAAGCTGCTTCCTCAGAATCTACGAAGAAGGAGGAGCTGTTCATGCCACTTTCGTAGCGAACATCATCAAAGATGAAAAATTCAGATTCAGGTGCAAAGAATGCCGCTGTGCCCACTCCTGCGGATTGCAGAAATTCCTCAGCTTTTTTAGCAATGCCACGAGGATCACGGTCATATTTTTCGCCGTCTGGCGTAGCAATGTCACACAGGATATTCAGTGTAGGATGCTGAGTGAAAGGGTCGATAAAAACCGCTTCTGGATCGGGCAGCATAACCATGTCGGATTCCTCAATGCCACGATAGCCGGGAATGGAAGAACCGTCGAAAGCAACACCGTTAACAAATGTTTCTTCATCTACTTCGGAAGCTGGCAACGAAATATGGTGAGCACGACCAGACAAATCTACAAAACGAAAATCTACCCACTCAATATTATTTTCTTGAATTGTTTTCAATACGTTTTCAACGGACATGTCTTCTTCCTCCCAATTTTTCCGAACATTAAGTCTTATACAACCCTGAAATGTTCATGATCGAATGTTTTTTTCTGTCGTCATTATAAATCTCAAACATGACACGGGTCAATAGCTATGTAAGGTATTTTTTAAACTAATGTTAGATATGCTTACGCCCTTGATAACATTTGAACAATACAAAAAGCCCGAAATATCGGGCTTTTTGGTGATTTTACTCTCATTTACTGCATTGCGGCAAAACTTTTATGCATTAATGTTAATAATTAGTTTTAAGATACGGAACTAGGTGTATGGAATGTTTTTCCAATTGCGGGGGCTAACAGTTCCAAATCTTTTAGTAAATCTGCAAATTGATCCGGGAATAGGGACTGTACACCATCCCCCGTCATCGAGTTGTCAGGGTCTGTATGCATTTCAATAATTAAACCATCCGCTCCGGCAGCTACCGAAGCCTTCGTCATAGGAACAACCAGTTCACGTCTACCTGTGCCATGGCTAGGATCGGAAATGACCGGCAAATGGCTCAACTGTTGCAAAACAGGGATCGCGGACAAGTCGAGCGTATTTCTAGTGTAAGTTTCGAATGTACGGATACCGCGCTCACACAACATAACATTCGGATTGCCGCCTGCCAAGATGTACTCAGCAGCATTCAAGAACTCGTCATAAGTCGAGCTGAAACCGCGCTTGAGCAATACTGGCTTGCCGCAAGTACCCAGCTTGCGCAGCAGATCAAAGTTTTGCATATTACGTGTACCTACTTGCAGAATATCGGCGTATTCCGCGCAGATGTCTACGTATTCAGGTGTCATGACCTCTGTGATGGTCAAGAGATCGTGCTTCTGACCCGCCTCAGCCATCATGATTAAACCTTCTACACCCGTTCCTTGGAAGCTGTATGGCCCTGTACGCGGCTTAAAAGCACCTCCACGAAGGACTTGCGCTCCTGCAGCTTTGACCAATCCGGCAATTTCATCGATCTGTGCAGCAGACTCAACAGCACATGGTCCCCCCATAACGACAAGCTCGCCCCCGCCGATATTTACACCTTTGATGGAGATCACCGTATTTTCCGGATGAAAATCACGGCTGGCCAATTTGTAGGACTTTGAAATTTTAACCACATTTTCTACACCCTTCATTTGGCGTAGATGTTCTGCCAGCTTCGGCTCTACGCTTCCAATCAGCCCGATAATCGTACGATCCGATCCTCGCGATACATGAGCCTGCAATCCTTCTTTTTCAATAACTTCAACAATAGCTTGAATATGTTCTTCAGGTGTTTGAACACCAGCGATAACGATCATTTTTTTCTCCCTCTCTATAAACCATATTTTACAATCACATAGGATGATATTATGACACTTAGACGCTTGTTCGCTTTTAAGCTTTTATTCGTTAAAGCAACTATACCTGTTTTAACTTGACTCGTCAAGGCTTAATTATCCCGAATTGTTCTATTTTTTTGAATTAGTGTAGCTGGTCTAATTGGATAATATCGGCACTTAAACAGTTTAAAAAAAGCCGCTACGCGGACTTTGTATCCGAATAACGGCTGTAATCAATCACATACTATTTCGTCGTTTTTGACTTTTCTCGTACAGGAGGCAACAGTTTTTTCATATCAATGGTTCGCCGAATCTCCCATGTTTCCGGGTTATCCGCATCATACTGTTCCAAATACGTAATGACCTCTTTGGTAATCAGCGTAGGTGTTGAAGCCCCGGAGGTCACAGCTACTTTGGCTACGCCCTCAAGCCACTCCCTCTTCAGCTCGGTTATATCAGAAATACGATAAGCCGTGGTACCAGCTATTTCCTCCGACACCTGAGCCAATCGGTTGGAATTGTTGCTTCGCGGGTCACCGACTACAATTACCAGATCCGCCTGTCCTGCCTGCTCAGCTACCGCTTCCTGACGTACCTGCGTTGCCAAACAGATTTCATTGTGTATCTCGGCACCTGGGTACTTCTCCAGCAGCTTCTTCATAATGTGCTTGATGTCCCATTGACTCATGGTTGTCTGGTTCGTAATCAGGATTTTGTCTGCTGACAGTGTAAGACCGTCAATCTCTTCTTCCTTTTCAATCAGATGAACATGGTCAGGAGCAATACCGATAGCTCCCTCTGGCTCTGGATGATTCTTTTTGCCAATATAAACAATCTGATAGCCTTCGGCTGACTTCTCCCGAATCAGATCATGTGTCTTCGTCACGTCAGGACAGGTTGCGTCAACCGTAGTCAATCCCTTATCCCGTGCCAGCTTGCGAACCTCTGGTGATACGCCATGAGCAGTGAAGATGACAGTACCACTCTCTACCTGGCTTAAAATCTCCATGCGGTTCGGTCCGTCCAATGTAATAATCCCTTCGTCTTCAAAGGAATTGGTAACATGACTGTTATGAACAATCATGCCTAGTATATAAATAGGCCGGGGTAAATCCAAATTTCTGGCTGCCTGACGAGCCAATACCATGGCATCGACTACGCCGTAGCAGTAACCCCGGGGCGAAATTCTGAGTACCTCCAAAAATAGCCCCCACTTTCTTCGACACAGTATACAGCTCCAATAACGGGACAGCTGTGGGCTTTTATGCCTCTACCGGCCAACTCTATGATGTAGTTCCCCTCCTATTATAGCCTATTCCAAAGGCGCGGAAAAGCTGACTGGAAGCCAAATGACAAAGGTCGTTCCTTCTCCTTGGCGCGTAACCACTTCCACAGACCCCTGATGTTCATCAATAATCCACTTGGCAATCGATAATCCCAAGCCAATTCCCTCTGTCACGCCGCGTGACTCATCTGCCCGGTAAAACCGGTCAAAAATAAAGGGAACCTCACTTTTGTCCATACCAATGCCTGTATCACTGATTCGTAGCCCCACCTGTCCCTGATATACAATCGCATCAAATCGGACTGTGCCTTCAGGTGTATATTTAAAAGCATTATCAATGAAAATGAATAGCATTTGCTGCAAATAATCTTTGCTTCCGTCCATATAAATACCATTCAACAATGAAAAGTCGCCCACATTCCATTCGGCTGTTCGCTCCAAAAACTGAGCTCGACGAGCAACCTCGTTTACGAGCGGCTCCAGCGCAACAGGCATCTTATCGAACGTTTTCCCTGTGTCCGCTCTTGCGAGTGACAACATATCGCTCACCAAGCGGCTCATTCGTTTGCCTTCATCCGCCATGTCATTCAGCGCCTCCATGGAAAGCTCGCGAATCATCGCTTCATCCATATTCGGCCGCTCGCCCGGTTCAGTAGTCCACATTTTGAGCAGAAAATCAACGTTGCCACGAATCGTCGTCAAGGGTGTGCGCAGTTCATGGGAAGCATCGGCTACAAAGCGGCGCTGCGCACCATATGCATCTTCAAGTTCCTTGTAGAACACTTCTGTACGCCCCAGCATGTTGTTAACCGTCCCGATCAATTGTCCTATTTCATCTGGCGGACCGTCATATTCAATCCGAACACTCAAATCATTGCTCGATTGAATCTGATTGGCCCCCTCAATCACCTTAACCAGCGGCTTCATAGATTTACGAGCCAGGAAGAGACCAGAGGTCGCAGCAGCCAGTAAGGCAAATAACGAACCGTACACAAGCACATTTTGTAACCTATTCATGAGTCGGTCCTGAGAACCCGTGAATTGCCCTACCTGTAGCAGCCCGACCACCAAGCCCAATTCCTCGGATTTGATCGACTGTTGATAAATCATAAAGGAATCACCATTTACGTTCACACGCCGAACTCCCTCATTTTGAACTGCTCCTGCCGCTGTAGACGGAACAGGGAAGGTGATACTAAGGTCTTTCATATTTTGGGTCGTTTTAGTTACACCGGACGTATAATTGTAAATTTGAACATAGAGCTGTGAGTCATCTATTCCACGCCCCTGCTCCAATCCAAGATCCAGGTTAGGGACCTCAAACAATCCCCCTTTTATAATAAGGCGTAATTGCTTGTTAATCTGTGGCGCCTGAGTCATAAGCTGACTTTTCACTTCATTATATGTGTAGTAATATACTAGTCCGTAAATAGCCAGACCAAAAATGACAAGCACTATAGCCAAGATGCTCGAATACCAAGCTGTCAGCCGCCACCGAATAGACATATTACACATCACCTCTTAAAATATAGCCGGCTCCCCGAATGGTACGAATAAGCCGTTTGCCACCATCCTGCTCGGTTTTTTGTCGCAACATGGCAATATATACTTCCAGCACATTCGATTCCCCGCTATAGTCATAGCCCCAAATTTTATCCATAATCAGATCACGCGACAGAACACGTTTCGGGTTTTGCATGAACAAATGGAGCAGTTCAAATTCTTTGGCCGTCAGTTCCAAGCGTTTGCCACCACGAACCACTTCACGCGATTCATTATCCAGTTGTAAATCCTCGAAGGTAAGCCGATTCCCATTATTGTCCTGCTGTTCAGTTTTACGCCGCAAAAGCGCTCGCACTCGTGCCAGCAACTCCTCCAGAGCAAACGGCTTCACGAGATAATCATCAGCCCCCAGATCCAGACCCTTCACCCGGTTCTCCACCTCATCCTTGGCTGTAAGCATTAGGACAGGTACCGTGCTTCCTCCCTCTCGCATACGCCGGCAAACCTCAAAACCATCGACCTGCGGCATCATTACATCCAGTACGACCAAATCAGGCTCAGCTGTTAGCATTTTATTTAATCCCTCTGCTCCATTGGTGGCTGTCAGCACTTCATATCCTTCAAAAGCCAGCCCTCTGCGCAGCATGGATACGATTTTTTCATCGTCATCAATGATCAGAATAGTAGAACGCATACACGATCAAACTCCTTTATCTCTTCTTCTTTTCCCTCTATTGTAGCAGGAGTAGACGCGTGTAGCATCTTGCCACCGCATGCAGCAAGAAACGGAAGGGGCTTCTTCCTTCCGTTTCTTGCATTCATGTTCAATTTTAGAGTTATTCTCTTACTGCTGAAGAGTCGAGCTAAAGTCATTTTTGTTGCCTATTTTCAGCTGAATATCTTTTTTCTGCCCGGCTCGTTCGATGTTAAGCGTAAGTGCTGTACCCACTTTTTGTTTTTGGATAAATTGAATTAACTCCTGTGATGTGCTATAAGGCGTGCCATTGGCTCCGATAATTACATCGTAAGGACGCAGATCGGCCTGATAAGCTGGGGATTTGTATATAATATCCCGAACAACCGAGCCTTCGCTCAGAGATGTACCCAATTCCTTGGCTACTTCAGGGCTCAAGTTTAGCAGACTTGCACCAATGAAAGGTACAGGTTCTTTCGGAATAGGTTGGTTATTTTTCAGCTTATCGACGACTTCCAAAATCGTATTGGACGGAATCGCAAACCCGATCCCTTGTGCATCTGCACTAACAGCTACGTTCATACCGATAACCTGCCCTTGAAGATTTAACAACGGTCCGCCAGAGTTACCAGGATTAATGGAGGCATCCGTCTGAATGAGATGCTTGTATTGCGTCGGTTTTCCAGTTGATTCACTGTTAATGGTGATAGTACGCTCTTTCGCACTTAGCACACCGGCTGTTACTGAATGTTCAAAGCCTTCTGGATTACCGATTGCAACCATCCACTCGCCGACTTTAGCGTTATCGGAGTCTCCCAAGGTTACGGTAGGGAAGTTATTTTTTCCTTCAATTTTAAGAACTGCCAAATCTAGATCTGCATTTTTGCCCAAGACCTTGGCTTCGTAAGGCTTGTTGGTTCCTTCTACTGTAACCTGAACCACACTCGCGCCTTCCACAACATGGTTGTTGGTCAGGACGTAACCCGATTTATCAAAAATAAAACCGGAACCAATACCCAGCGGAGTCAGCTGTCCACTGTTGCTACCTTCATTTTCGTTACTATTGCCGCTGCTGCCACTATCGCCATACTGATTACCGAAAAAGTATTGATACAGCGGGTCATTGTAATAAGGGCTGCTTTGTCTGCCGCTGCCAGCACTCGATTGCTTGGCAAGCGTTTCAATTTTGACGACTGCCGGACCAGCCTTCGCCACAACAGATTGAACATCAGCCGTACCTGAAGGCATCACAGCTGGAACTGCGCTTGGAGACGAGTTAGTGGTTCCCGAATTCGTCGTTTCTCCGCTTTCAGCTGCCGCCGAAGTCAACGCTGTCTCCGGTGTGAACATATTGGTTCGGTCAGCTGTATACATCAATACCGTAATGACCAGCATTCCGGCTAAAAAAGATAATAAGATCGTTTTTACCTGCGACTTGGGCTTATTGGGTTTAAATTGCCAGTTTCCACTATTCCGACCAGAACCATCCTGTTGCTCAGGCATAGCACGTTGATAAGAGGAAGGAAGCGGTCTCACTGCCTGCGGTGGCGTAATCTCAACGTCCTCCACCGACTGTCCTTCCCTGCGTTGTCCGTCCGACTGCACTGAGGAAAAAGGGCCATAGGAATAATAATATGAGGAACCGTTTGAATCGTTTTGCCGAGTTGCTTTATCGTTATCAACCTGATCATTGTCGTTCCGGCGCCCGGAATTATTATTTTTAAATTCGTCCATTGTATATCTCCTCCCAAACCCTATGCTTCAAGGTGGTGTTGTTTAACTGACTTTATTTTGCACTTTAAACCTTAATTCCACCTTAAAAAAAATTAAAAAGGAGATAAAACCTCAGACCTATTGTATCTAGCCACTTTTACTCAACGCGAAATGCTCCGGAATTCAATCCGGAGCATTTCGTGTTGAGTATTGCTTTTTTATTTTGTGTTAAAGTTCTCGTCGAACTTTTCGTTCGGTGTTTGTGCATTGCTTTGAATTTTGCTGCGACTGGAGTTTTGAACTTTTTGCGCTACTGCACTTGTACCGCCTTGATCTGTCGCAAATTCTTCGTCATACTTCTCATTTGGTGTTTGGAAGTTGTCTTGAATTTTATTTTGTTCAGACTGCTTTACCTTTTGAGAAACAACGCCTACCGTATCGTCTTGTGCAAATTCCGCTTTGAACTGATTTCCTGTGTTTGCCTTGAAGCCTTTGTTCGTGAAAGAACTTCCGCCTTGATTTGGCATATTCCTCGACCTCCCAGTATGGTTTTGCGGGATAAGCTCATCCCGAAACATAGTATGTGAAGTCAGGAAAAACAATATTCAAGGATTATATGGAAGCATCCAGTGTCTCGGGCGGAATGGTCTTATGCGTTTCTATCGCCTTTTGCAGCGATTTTATCATTTTTTCCGTACACTTTCCGTTTCCTTTTTTTATGATTTGAACATCCACATCTTTCTTGCCCCATTCAGAATACACCTGCCGGATTGTTTTAAAATACAAGTCAATTTTATTGCCCTTAATCGCTGAACCTGTATCTGCTACAATCCCGTAGCCGTAACCTGGAATGTACAATATGCTGCCCAAAGGAAACATCTTCGGATCAGCCGCAATCGTGGACAGTGTATTTTTGTCACGACGCACTTTTACACCGGAATACGTAATACCGTAACCGGGATGATTCGGCCGTTTGCCAGTGGATTCATAGCCTGCTGTATATCCTGTTGCCGTGACCGTCATGGTCGTAATAACCTGCTCTTCGCGTGGAGCCAAAACAGGTGCAGACTGCCATTTCTTATGCTGGACCGGTTCTTTGTGACCGTAAACCTCATTGCCGGGCAATACCAGACAAATTGCGATTAACATGGCTCCCAAAACCCGTTTCCATACCAACATGGATCTCATAAAAAACCTCCCCTTGAGGCAAAGGCTTTCCAGAAATCCATAGGTTTATACGAACTATTGATTATTTTTGAACATCCTGCCCCGGATAAAGTCTGCTTAGCTTCACTTTATCTTCAAAAATATGCAGGAGCGTCCGCACAATAGGGGTGTGCTCATCGTCTGTGTGCAATATAATGGAAGCAGGAGATATCGAAATAAGGGTACTGACGATTCGATCTTCAACCTCCATCTCCAGTTCAATACCGGGCATTTCCACAATAATATCATCTGCATCAGGAGTCGGTATGGGCACCATGGCACTATCGAGAATGGTAAAATCATGCCCCCCTTGGTGAAGTACATGCACGAGTGGAACTTTGCTTTCCTGAAAAAACACAAAATATTTAAGCAGCCCCATAAATTCTTCGTATTGCCGATCTGCCCAGAATTCTTCCATGGCATAGTCAACGATTTCTTCAAGCTCTTTTTTATACGCATGCAGTCTGAATTGAATAAGCCCTTCCAAATTGATCACACGAAGCTCCTTGAAATCCTTTTCCAGGAGAGTGGTCAGCTTACCATGACGCTTTAAACGTCCTCGGGGACCATCATCATTTAACAGTGAGCGAATCATGCTACGAATTTGTTCAACATCCTCTTTCTCCAGCAACGAGCAGGCTTTGTTGAGAATTTGATTGAGTATCCTCCACTCCCTGACTTCGATAATATAATCCGCTATTGCCGAAGACATGATGCTGTATACACAGGGAAGAAAGCTTTCAAACGCCGAATTGCTTTCAGTGCCCTTGCAGGTCCATGCCACTTTGTTGTCCAGCTGTCTGAAAGTGAATCGAAATCCGCGCCGTGACATATGTAGTCCCTTGGTTCTACTTTTGACCACTTCGTAAAAACGGTCGGTTTCTTGATCTCCGTCTGTATTGGTCCACACTGTAAACAGTTCCATTGGCTCACTCCTTTCGATCACTGCTTTCAGTATATGGCGGCCTCCGAAGGGTTATACGAAGTGAACGACTGGAAACAGAAAGACATATGCAAAAAAGGCTGATCAGGTTTCAAAGAGACGTGAAGCGTGTTATAAACAATTACCGTGATTAGGTAAAAACGAAAGCTGTTTGAATATTTAGGGCGGGGTATGTTAAGGTTATAGTGATATGAATTTTTCACAAGAGGGAGGAGATAAGATGTCAACGATGCTGAACATGCTGCGTACATTCATGATCGTCATATTGAGCCTCGTTCAGATTTTGTCCCTTCCTGTGACGTTTCACGCGGAAGATACCACTCAATCCCTTCAATTTACTTCAGGTTCTTCACTTATGCTTCAGGCTGAGGTTACTTCGTTAGAAACGGACTCTCACGGTCTGGAGCATCATTCCAAACCAGCGGTGCGCAAATCCTCCCCGTTACTTCATCTGGTGATTGCTGCGGCTAAATCACTTCCCTTTGTCATTTTGATAGCGCTTGTGCTGCTCATGAGCATTCCTAAGCTACGTCTGCCTTTTATTCCTGTCATCTGTAAGCTAAAAAAGCAATTATTCTTATTCCCCATCAAATTCACCTCTAGTTATGTGGCTTAACCTCCTTTTAGCATGCATATCACCACAATTGCATGTCTCTTTGCCAATTTTTCCTATTCATCTAATGCGTAAAATTTCATTTTCCATTCTTATTTAAAATTTAATGAATTCTAATTTTATCATGTCACTCCCAAAGTATGTGATTTATTTCTTATATCATTCACTTAAATAAACGTATTATACAGGAGGCTTTATAAATGGATATTCGAGAGTCTATTTTACCAGGAATTGGAATTAAATATCGAATAGATGCGGAGAGTGGCGACCGAATTGTCATTATTATTCATGATGATGGCAGACGTGAGCTATATCACTTTGATTACGAGAATCTGGAACAAAGCATTTCTATGACAACCCTGAATGATCAGGAAGCACGATTGGTAGCCTCTATCATCGGTGGTATGACTTATAAGCCCAAGCAGCTTGAAAGTGTAGAAATGACTTTTGACGATTTTATTATCGAATGGTATAGAGTGGAATCCCACTATGCAAGTGTCGGAAAATCCATCGGGGAACTGGATGTAAGGCAAAATTCGGGTGCCACGGTTATTGCCATTGTGGAGAAAAAGGGAAAAAAATATGTAAATCCTGGCCCTGAAGTGATTATTAGCGATGATGCCACTGTAGTTGTTGTTGGAGAACGTGATCAGCAGAAACGCTTTAAACAAATCCTTATGAACGGAAGCGGGTGATTGGATGGATCATCTGGTATTTGAGGTTGGATTGGCTATTGCTCTAATCGCTGCAGCCGGGCTGATATCCTCCAAACTGCGCTTCTCGGTCATCCCTTTTTATATTCTGATCGGAATGGCAGTTGGACCGCATGCGATGGAGCTATGGCATTTTGATTTTCGGTTTATCGAAAGCGCCCCGTTTATTGATTTTATGGGGAGAATCGGAGTGCTGTTTCTTCTCTTCTACTTAGGGCTGGAGTTCTCAGTAGGTCGGTTGATTAAATCAGGTCGTTCCATTGCTGTAGGCGGTACCATTTATATTGGCATCAATTTTACACTGGGGCTGGCTCTGGGCTTCCTGAGCGGCTTTCCTGTAGCAGAGACACTGGTTATTGCCGGAATTACGACAATATCATCCAGTGCTATTGCAGCCAAGGTGCTGGTCGATCTCAAGCGTACCGCTAATGCTGAAACAGAAATGATTTTAGGTATTATTATGTTTGAGGATGTTTTCCTCGCCGTCTACATCTCCATCCTCTCCGGATTGGTTCTTAGCGATTCTTCCTCGCTCGGGGGTGTACTGCTATCGGCACTCATCGCGCTTGGCTTTATGCTTGCAGTTATTATTATCGGTCGAAAGGCCGTCCCTCTGCTAAATCGGATTCTCCGTATCCGCTCCAATGAGGTATTCGGACTTGTTGTTTTTGGCTCACTGTTACTGGTGGCTGGCTTTTCGGAAACGATTCATGTAGCGGAAGCTATTGGAGCCCTGCTGGTTGGTCTAGTACTGGCCGAAACGGAACACGCCAAACGGATTGAACATTTAATTGTTCCTTTCCGTGATTTCTTCGGTGCCCTGTTCTTCTTCAGCTTCGGACTCTCCATTGATCCGCTGTCCTTAGGAGGTAACGCCATATGGCTTGCGCTGGCAGCAGTCCTTCTCACACTATTGGGTAATATTTGGGCGGGTATGCTGGCTGGGCGTACGGCGTCCTTATCTCCCAAAGCATGCGCAAATATCGGTTTAACTATTGTGGCGCGAGGCGAATTTTCGATCATCATGGCCAACTTGAGTAAAGAAGGCGGTTTGCTTGATATTGTTCAACCTTTTGCAGCCATCTATGTACTCATACTGGCAATTCTTGGACCACTTCTGACAAAGCAGTCAAAGCCTATCTTTAATATGCTAAACAAAGTATTCAAATTTAAGGACCCTCGCTTACGAAAGGAAGAAAGCAAATCGGCGTAACTGTAAAAGCTGGATACGACAATCCATAGGAGGGAAGGCTATGCCGCACGCTGTAAAACATGCCGAAACTCTATGAGGCGGCTTGTGAAGCCCGCTTCAGGAGATGCGAGCAGGTTCCCTGTCTTTTATACGGTGATTGGCGGAATTACGGCATCCGTCGGTCTGGAATTGTTTTTACATCCGCACGATATGATCGCTGGAGGCGTTACGGGGATCTCCAGACTCATGTCGCTTTACACACAGGAGCATTTTGGATTGCTGCTATTCGTATTAAACTTGCCACTAATGCTGCTGTATTCTTTGTTTACTCACAAGCCCATGCTGCTTCGCGCACTCCCCGGCTTGTTTGCCTTTTCAGGCTCAGCCATCATTCTCTCGCCTTTTCCGGCAGTGAGCGGCCATCCGGTCGTATGCGCTTTGGGAGGCGGAATCTGTATTGGGCTTGGCGCAGCACTGACAGCTCGTCACGGGGGGCTGCTTGATTCACTAGGACTTAGCGAATCTGACGATGGCCGTCCATCCACTTTGGTACTAACCCATCGGAAAATTCCGTTAATACAGATTGTAATGTTGTGTAATGGCCTGCTGCTCATTACGGCTGGCTTTGTGTTAGGATGGGAGCCAGCCCTCTATTCCGCCTTATCCTGTCTCGCTGCATATGAAACGACCCGGCTGATGTTTACTGGTCTGAGACGCATGGTCTGTGTTGTCAGCAAAAAACAGCAAACTGTCGAAGATGCCATATATCGCAGGTTGCGTTTACACGGCACACCTATTGAAGGCTCTGCCCAGATAAAGGGTAAGATGAAAAGTGAATCAGATAAAAAAGAACAAATGGTCATCGTTTACAGCGTTCATCTTCTAGATTTGCAGCGCTTTAAGGCAGTCATCCAAATGGCAGACCCACAGGCTGAGATCATGCATATGAAGTGCTGGGAAACGTAGCAAAGCCCAATATATTAACCAAAATACGCTTTTACTCCATTGTCATGCGGATTGGCAATAATGATACAATATAGCTAATATGTAGACACTAAAAAAGAGTAAGGATGTTGTAGCATCCCTACTCTTTAGCAACAGCCGCTTACAAGGGCGGTGGCAGTTCAAAGATTTGTTCACCGAAATAGGCCGTATACCTTTGGAGAGGGCGGTCCTTTGCAGGAGACTAGCCGACCGCCCATCTAAGCCATTCTGTTGTTTCTAACAGACGACAAAGAACGCTTATCTACATCAATCCCTCCATTTGGATTAGTGATAGATAAGCGTTCTGGTTATAGCACCTAATAACAGGTCTTAATTTTGCATAATAAAGTCATGCTCAATACTGCTGGCACTGTCAAAAGTACGAATTATATCATAACGGGTATTGCGCTGTGCCGGAATGTGACCCGTCTCACGGATCAACTGTAAAATGGATTCAATGTTGACCTTATACGTTGCACCTGCAGCGGAAACTACGTTCTCCTCAATCATGGTGCTGCCAAAATCATCGCAACCGTAGTACAGCGATTTTTTACCGATTTCCGGTCCCATGGTTACCCATGAAGACTGGATATGCTTGATGTTATCCAAAACAAGACGACTGATCGCTACAGTTTTCAAATACTCCTCTGGCGTCTGGCGTTCCTTCTTCAGGTTGGTGTTGTCTGGTTGGAAGGTCCATGGAATAAAGGCCAAAAATCCTTCAGAGTTATACTTGTTTTCAATGCATTCGTCCTGAGCATCACGGACACGCAACAAATGCAGTGCACGCTCCTCCATCAACTCGCCAAAGCCGATAACCATCGTAGCTGTCGTGTTCATCCCAACCTTGTGAGCTGTTTGCATAACATCCATCCAATCACGCCAGGAGCCTTTGAGACGGCTAATTTTGCGGCGTGTGCGGTCGTCCAAAATTTCTCCGCCTCCGCCTGGCAGCGAATCCAACCCAGCTTCATGAATGGCCCGAATCGTTTCCTCCATGGATAGACCGGATTTTTCCTTCATTTTATGAATTTCAGCTGGTGAGAAGGAGTGCATCGTGATATCGGGAAAACGTTCCTTAATAGCTTTTAGCAAATCGGTATAATAGCTGAATGGCAGATTTGGATTTACACCGCCTTGCATTAGGATTTCGGTGCCACCTACTTCCTGCGTTTCCTTAATTTTTTGAAAAATTACCTCATCCGGCAAAACATAACCTTCATCGGAACCCGGTCTACGGTAAAAAGCGCAAAAGCGGCAGTATACGTCACACACGTTCGTATAGTTAATATTTCGTCCGATGACAAAGGTTTTTATGGGATCGGGATGCATACGATTCATGACTTTATTTGCGGCATGACCTATTTTTTCAACCTCGTCTGATTCGAACAAAGCAACGGTATCCTCTAAATTCAGGCGTTCGCCGCGTAGGGCTTTATCTAAAATATGGTCGATTACACTCATGGTGTATCCTCCTTCGCTGTCACAGGGCGACGAAATGAAAGACAGGACGTATGAACGAGAATGCTTTCACAAACCTGCGTTCGAACCCTGCCGTAATGTATGTTCATGACTAGCCTTGTATGTTGTCTGTGCTATTTAGCATAGTAAAACCTAATGATAATACTAACATATCTTTAGGTAAGGAACCATACTTAGACTGAAAAGTGCCTTTTTTCACACTGTCTTTCATGTCATTCATATAGAAAACAGCAAGTCTCCTGAATACCGGAAACCTGCTGCTTAAAGCTGTACCTATTTGCTTCCTTCGTATAACGTTAAGCTGCTGCGGATGTGCTAACGTTCTAGCGCAACGCCTCATCCAGATCACGGATCAGGTCATCAATGTCCTCCAGACCTACGGAAAAACGGAGTAGACCGTCCGTAATCCTGCGCTCCAACCGTACACTTTGCGGCATAGCCGCATGTGACATCATTGCTGGGTACGACAAGATACTTTCCACAGCTCCCAGACTCACCGCCACAATGGGAATACGTACACGACTGAGGACCTCTTTTGCACGCTCACCAGAACCCACATCAAACGATATCACTGCACCATAACCGCTCGATTGACTCTCATGAACTGCACGCCCTGGATGGTTCTCCAAACCCGGATAGTATACCGCTTCAATGTCATTGCGCTCGTTTAGCCAGTTTGCAAGCTTAGCTGCACTTTTTTCGCTGTGAGCCATACGCGCTTCCAGTGTCTTCATCCCACGCATAAGCAACCAAGACTCTTGCGGAGCCAGCACGGTACCCAATCCATTCTGCAGCTGCTTGATTTGTCTCCCCAATGATTCAGTACGAGCTACCGCAAGTCCTGCCAGTACATCACTGTGTCCACCTAAAAACTTGGTCGCACTGTGCAATACAATATCGACTCCCTGCTCAATCGGACGTTGATAATAAGGTGTCATAAAAGTATTATCCAATAACGTCAACAGCCCATTATCTCTTGCCCAAGAGGTTATTCCTGCCACATCGGTAATTTTGAGTGTCGGATTAGAGGGGGTTTCCATATACACAGCCCTTGTATTCTCCTGCAACGCCTCTTTCACAAGGTTGAGATCCGTCATATCAACGAAGGTCGTTTCGATATTCATCCGTTTCAAGATGGAGGTCAGCAGTCGATATGTTCCTCCATATACGTCCTCCGAAACAATGACATGATCACCAGCCGATAAGAGCATAAATGTAGTGGAGATAGCAGCCATACCAGAGGCAAAGGCAAAACCGCAAGCTCCGCCTTCTAATAATGCGATATAATCTTCTAAAGCTTGTCGTGTCGGATTACCTGAACGGCTATAATCATGCTGCGGAGGATTAAAAATATCATGATGGTGAAAGGTCGAAGCTTGATAGATCGGGACACTCGATGCCCCTGTAACACTGTCAATTTCAGAGCCAAAATGCAGCAGCTTGGTTGCGAATTTCCGCCCTTTGTCCAGATCCTCTCCGATCTTCCTCGCATCCTCTATCATTGCTGTTCCCCTCCTTCTACTTCTTGACGTGCCGCTTCCAGTGCCGAACGCAAATCTTCAATCAGGTCATCTGTATGCTCGATACCTACGGAGAAACGAAGCAACCTGTCATCTACCCCGACTGCATCCCGAATTTCTGCCGGTATATCCGCATGTGTCTGTACAGCAGGATAAGTCATTAGCGATTCCACACCGCCCAGACTTTCGGCAAACGCAATAAGCTTAATATGGCGAAGCAAAGGCTCAACGTAGCGAGCATCCTTCACTTTAAAAGAGAAAATCCCTGTGTTTCCGCTGGATTGTTTATTTTGTATCTCACGACCCGGATGACCTTCAAGCGCCGGGTAAAATACTTCCGCCACTGCCGGATGCGTCAGTAAATAATTAGACAACACCGTTGCATTATGCTCATGTCGATCCATGCGCAGCGCTAACGTCTTCATCCCCTTCATCAACTGATAACAGTCGCTAGGGGAAAGCACGGCCCCTATGGAATTGTGCAGGAAGGAAATTTCAGCTGACAGCTCTTTTCCTTTGGTTACAATCAACCCTGCCAGCACATCGTTGTGCCCGCCCAAATATTTGGTTGCGCTATGTACCACAATATCCGCACCCAGTTCCAATGGCCGCTGAAAATATGGTGTTAGCAGTGTATTATCTACAATAGTAAGCAACTCATGTTGTGATGCCCATGAAGCCACCGCTTGAATATCAGTTATCATCATTAACGGGTTTGTAGGCGTTTCTATGAATACTGCTTTGGTATTCGGTCGACATGACTGTTGGAGTGCTTCAAGATCGTTTGTATCCACATAGCTTGCGGTCACACCAAATTTGGATAAAATACGCTCTAGCAAACGATAGGTCCCGCCATAAAGATCCAGCGATACAATGAGGTGGTCTCCCTGTCCAAACAATGCAAATACAGTTTGCAGCGCTGCCATACCTGAGCTGCAAGCAAAGCCTGCATCACCAGATTCAAGTGCAGCAGCAGCCTCTTCCAGTACCTTTCGCGTGGGATTAATCGTCCGAATGTAATCAAACCCAGTGCTTTGGCCCAGACGGGGATGGCGGAACGCCGTAGATTGGTAAATCGGGTAATTAACAGCCCCAGTTACTGGCTCCTCAATCGAACCAATTTGTGCCAATCTGCTTTCGATTTTCCACTGTTTCTCACTCATATGAATCCTCCTGTTCACTTCCATAGTAGGTGCTATAACATATGCTGCAAAAATGGATGTCCAAGACTATACTGCTGCGCTACTGCAAGGTGTTACTGTATAAGGGTAAACGACAAGCCCCTTTTTAAATCTGAGGTCCGATATCATAAGGTGTTTCTTGGTATACATAATAGTTAAGCCAATTTGAAAATAATAAATTAGCATGAGCTCGCCAGATAGAGGGTGGTATGCGTTCAGGATCATCGTTAGGAAAATAATTTTTGGGGACGTCAATATCCAGTCCTTTGGCCACATCGCGGTCGTATTCCCATTTCAGTGAAAGCGGGTCATATTCAGAATGCCCTGTTACAAAAATTTGTTTACCGTCAAGTGTGGCTACCAGGTATACTCCAGCTTCCTCGGATTCGGATAAGACTTCTAATTCGGCAATATGATCAATATCTTCCCGCCGAACTTCTGTATGTCTGGAGTGAGGAGCATAAAACAGTTCATCAAAGCCGCGTAGCAATTTCACTTTAGGTTTAATTACGGTGTGTGGAAATACGCCAAAGCATTTGGTGTCGAGCCCGTATTTAGGGACATCGAAATGATGGTATAAGCCTGCCTGTGAGGCCCAACAGATATGCATGGTCGAAGTTACATTCGTTTTCGTCCATTCAAAGATCTGCCGGATCTCTTCCCAGTAGTTCACATCCTCAAACTCAAGCTGTTCAACCGGAGCTCCTGTAATGACCATGCCGTCAAAACGACTGTTCTTGATCTCATCAAACGTTTTATAGAACATGTTCAAATATTCTTGCGATGTATTTTTGGATACATGAGACTTCATATGCACCAACGTGACATCTACTTGTAGCGGCGTATTACCGACTAAGCGCAACAGTTGGGTTTCCGTCGTTTCCTTGGTAGGCATTAAATTCAAAATGGCGATACGCAACGGACGAATATCCTGATGATAAGCCAAGCTTTCATCCATTACGAAAATATTTTCGCCCTCCAGCACTTCCTTGGCAGGCAGCGTGTCTGGAATTTTAATCGGCATGTAAACTCACTCCTTGATCGGTAAGTTGTGCGAAAATCGTCTGGTAGAGATGCCGGGCATATAATAAAAAGACCTTTCTCAGTTAGAGAAAGGTCATATTTGTATCCATATGCGCCTCTCTCATCTGTCAGGGCTACGCTTTTTTGTACAAAGCGCGAGTCCTGCAAGAATTAGCACCGTGCGATAAAAATCGCCGGTTGCCGGGTATCATCGGGCTAGTCCCTCCACCTGCTCTTGATAAGATTTCGCTATATTCATTTTGGGTTCACAAAGTTCTTGTTGTTCACTTTAATGCATCGGCTGGGCTTCGTCAAGATGGACTTGTAAATTTGTGCCCTGCATTCACATTTTGTCTACCTTTTCCATAGGTTAAATCATATCCTCCCTGTCGCAGAAGCTCATATGACTGCTGTTGATTTTGCCCATGATTTTGCGCTTGAAAGGCCGTAGGCCGAGCGTTATACTATACAAGTGCTAATAGGCAAAAATATGGTGCAGCAGTGTAGATTAGAGTGTTTTCTGCGATACTGTGGCAACCTAAAAAAAGAACATTTGTGAGGTGAATCCGGAATGGAAGGCGACCCGAGTCCGAATAGGCGGCGATCCCTGAACAACAGCATAGGAATGACTTCAGCTTGCCGAAAGACGGGACGCCAGGCTCCGTATGCTCCAAAAGCCTTCTGCTTTTGATGGTATGCACGCTTACCCGAACCGGCTAACTGGCTAACTGAGTCCATTCCTTATGCTTAAGGTAAACGTATTTCCGTTACGACGGAGCATAAGGAGTGACATATATGAAAATCCGTTTGGTTAACAACGGGGTTTTTACCCCTGTCGAAGAAATTGAAATGGCGCTCACTGCACCGGCAGAAGGCTTTTATTGGATTGATGCCGATGTCGAGGATCTGACAGTGCTCCAGCCCTTATTTTCTATGCATGATCTTGCAGTAGAGGACTGTTTAAGTGAAGAAGAACAGCGTCCAAAGATTGAAATTTATGAAAGCCATTATTTTATCGTTGTAAATAGTATTCGTTTTGATGATGAAGAAATATTTTTGCGTGCTTTGAACATTTTTCTCGGCCGCCATTTTATCATTACGGTGACCAAGCAGAAAATCAATGAGCTTCGTACTCTCAAGCCTATGCTATGGGAGCAGGAAGTCAGCCAGCCTGACCGTTTTATGTATCTGTTGGTCGACTTGATCGTTGACAACTATTTTCTGGTTGGTGACCGGATTGAGGTTCGTATTGAAAAGCTGGAAGAAGACATTCTAATGCATACGAAAAAGTCGCACTTGAACGAAATCATCGGCTTGCGCAGTGAGATTCTATGGCTAAAAAAAGTGCTCGGCCCGCAAAAGGAAGTCATCAATACCCTGAACAAACGGGATTTGCGACTTATCGACGATCAACTACAAAAATATTTTAGCGACATTTATGAAAATGCTGTGAAAATTTCGGAGACTTTCGAAACTTATCGCGACTTGATGGGGAACCTTAGAGAAGCTTATCAGTCAAGTATCGCCAACCGTGCTAATGAAATCATGCGTGTGTTTACCGCCATTACAACCGTATTTATGCCGTTGACGGTCATTACCGGAATATATGGGATGAACTTTGATAATATGCCTGAGCTTCATACACGTTATGGTTATTTTGTCGTCATTGGGATTATGGTGGCACTAGGTGTCAGTATGTTCTGTATTTTCCGCAAGAAGGACTGGGTTTGAAAAGAAGAGAGTAAACCAAAACTACCAAGCTGGGTGCTTATTTCGATTTTTCAAGCTTGGTCATCAAAAGCAGCAGCCGATTCCTATGAGGAACTCGCTGCTGCTTTTTTTATATTGCACCTTATTTGTACTTTAGGACACTTCCAATCGTCTCTATATTATCCAACATGTTGGTCAGGTACCTCCTGATGGCGGAACCGTATACGAATCAGTCGCAATCGCTCATAAATTTGATCCAGTCCTGCTTCCGTCGCTTTTTCTTCTCCATACACTTTTAGCATAATGGGCTTGAGCAGCGTATCTCCCAACTCTGCATAAGCAGAGCAGATGGCTGCTTGCTCCTCCTCAGATACATGTGCCAATTCCGTGCAGATCAGCTTCTCCATATCCATTCCATCCCTATCCAAATGTTCCACAGCTTCAATCATTTCTCGGCGGTGCAAGCCTGCCTTCATTCCGATATGCTCCAGTGAAAGACCGTCCGAAATGCCTTCGACAATCGCTCTAGTCAGGCTAAACTTGTTTAGTTCCTGTCTGTACTGGTTTTCTTTTTGCTTGTACAGCCATGACAAAAAAACTTCTTCTTCAAGTGCCTCTGTTACCCAGTTCAGCGGAAATGGCGTAGTCCGATCATTTTGCTTCGTAATAGCCAATAGCTCCGTCCCATATTGCGACACCTTACCCAGGCCCATACCAGGCAGTTCTAACAATTCTTCTTCGGTATGAGGAAGAAAGACACTGATGAGTCGAAGTAGTCGATTCGTAGCGATAAAATAAGGTGCTTTTCGCTCAGTTGCTGCCTTTTGCCGTCTCCACATTGTCAATTGTTCATACACCTCATCACGCGGAAACAAATCACTATAGCAATACAGCTTTTGTAGCGTTTGTCCACGTCCTGATGATCCTGCTTGTTCATGAAAAACGCCATGAATTAGAGGCCTGTAGCCCTCAGCCATCTTGAGCGCCAGCTCATGACGGTATACATGCAGTAATTCCTGCCACAAACTGCCCTCATACCAAAGGTCGTCTATACTTTCATCTGGGACATGGTGTGTGCTCCAGCCTGCACTCCATCCCCCTTCATGTTGTCCAATCCATACCTGCGCAAAGTCCTCACAGCCCTGTTCATTCCGTTTGGACAAGCGATTTAAAAATACAATCTCCATGATTCTTCCTCCCTCATATAATTAGATTACTGACCCGCACAATACAAAAACGCAAAAAAAGCACCTATCCCGCGTATTCGCAAGAAAGGTGCTTCCCTTTTTGATCCGTACTATGCTGTTGCCTATATGATAACCGGACCTTGGAGTACCGTCAACCATAAATTCTAAGAATTCAGCTTTTCCTTGGCCAAAGCCAGAGCTCCGCACAATCCAGCATTGTCACCCAATCCTGGAGATACGATATATTGCTCAATTTCTGTAGTCAGACTTGAATGCTGTACATACCCGTTTAAAAGTTGTTGAAGCTTGGTACGAATGAGCGGGAACAGCTGATCCTGCTTCATTACTCCGCCGCCCATAATAATTTTTTGCGGTGAGAGGATTAAAATATAGCTCATTAGAGCCTGTGCCAGATAATGCGCCTCCATTTCCCAGGCAGGGTGATCCACAGAAAGCTCGTGTCCTTTAACCTTCCATCTTTTTTCGAGCGCCGGACCGGCTGCCAGTCCTTCCAGACAATCTCCATGATATGGACATGTGCCCTCATAGTTATCCTCTGGATGGCGACGTACCAGAATGTGCCCCATTTCCGGGTGGGACAATCCATGTACCAGCTTTCCGCCAACCAAAGCACCCGCTCCGATGCCTGTACCTATTGTAATATACAGACAGTTGTCCAATCCTTTAGCCGCACCCCAAATGGATTCACCCAGTGCTGCTCCATTTACATCCGTGTCAAACCCCATAGGTACATCGAAATGCTCCTTCAGTTTGCCAATCAGATTATAATTTCCCCAATGCGGCTTTGGCGTTGTTGTAATATAACCATATGTATCACTGCCTTCGATAGGATCAATTGGTCCGAATGAGCCTACACCCAGCGCTTCAATCCCTTTGCCTTCAAAAAATGCGATGACATTCTCCATGGTTTCTGCTGGAGTTGTTGTTGGAAAGCTTGCTCTTTCCAAGACCTCCCCACGTTCATTTCCGATTCCACATACGAATTTGGTGCCGCCTGCCTCAATTGCTCCCAATACTGTCATAGCTGTTGTAATCCCCTCTCCATGATCTCTCTTCACTATATTCACCTGAAACGAGCCTAAGGTCAATCCCCTTATCACAATTGTATAAAATCCTTCACATGGCTATATATCTTCGCTGGCATAATGGCATATAAATAAGGACACTCACGCACCAAGCGTCAGCATCCCTATATAACTTAGTCTATCTGAAATGTACATCCCCAGCCTAACAGCTCTTCATTATGATCCGGTTGCGACACCCATCAACGTACACAAGCTTTTCATTTCAAGTTGCTCAAATTTGTCGACAATTTGCACGTGATCCAGTGTCAACAGACAGCTGTCTAAAGCACATGCAACAGGCACATCACAGTGAATTTTAGCAAGTTTGCGTGAAAGATGCAGCATATCCAAATCACTCTCGATCTTTTTACGGACCGACGGTGTCAATTGATCTAGATTTTCCAGAATGCCTTCAATGGAGTCGTATTCCTGCACCAGCTTGAGGGCCGTTTTTTCACCAATTCCGCGTACTCCCGGGTAATTGTCACTTGCATCACCCATCAGACCTTTGAGGTCAACCACTTGGCGCGGCTTAAGCCCTTTTTCAGACAACAGCGTCTCCGGGGTATATACCATGTAATTGCCATGTCCTTTTTTCATAATAATGACTTGTGTCCGCTCATCTACCAATTGAAGTAAATCATGATCTCCCGATAGAATCATGACATCCATGTCCTCATTTTGCGAATAATGGCGTGCGAGCGTACCGATGCAATCATCCGCTTCAAAGCCTTCCGCCCCAATGTTGGGAATGCCGAGGCTGTCCGTCACTTCACGGATCAAAGTAAATTGAGGAATCAAATCATCTGGCGCGTCGGCTCGGTTTCCCTTATACGCAGCAAAATGTTCCCCACGGAATGTCGTTCCGCCCATATCCCAGCAGCAAATAACATGTGTAGGATTAAAGGTTTGGACTGCATCCCAAAAATATCGAATAAAACCATATATGGCGTTCGTTGGTACTCCAGCTTTTGTACGACGGATATAACCGTTTGCAGCGGTTGCATAATAAGCACGAAAAAGCAGGGCCATGCCGTCAACCAGCATTACGGATTGTTCATTGCGTTGTGTCACAGATTGTATTGCTCCCATTCATCATATTATTTAACCCCCACAGTATAACATATCATGGTGGTAAATTGGGCGTTACTGAGCTCCCCATGTCCCCTCAAATGTTTCCTCTTTGAATCCTACCGTTACTTTACTCCCGTCAGTTACAATTGGACGTTTGATTAATCTTCCATTCGAGGACAAAAGTGAAATTTGCTCTTCACGGCTCATGCTTCCAAGCTTATCTTTCAGCTTTAACTCTTTGTATACTTCACCACTTGTATTGAAAAACTTTTTCAACTCCAGCCCGCTTTTATTAATCAAGTCTTCCAGTTCCTCCGGGCCGGGCGGTTGTTCAAAAATAGGAATCAGTTCCGTCTCATGCCCCTTGTTTTGCAGCCATTTCACTGCATTACGACAGGTGCTGCATTTAGAATATTGATATACTTTCAGTTGGCTCATCGCTAGATTAACCTCCATTTAGTTTCAATCTATTATTGAATATTTTATTCTGGATGATATTGAGCTCTTAACAGCTCTTGCATTCTGATCATATCGTCCGGCAGAGGAGCGTAAAACGTCATCCGCTCCCCGGTCACAGGATGTACCAAGGACAATTCCGAAGCATGCAGGGCTTGTCGAGGCATCCTCGCATCAAGCTGATCATAGAGCTCACGCTGCACAGCGTCATTAGGTGTAATCCGGTACATTTTATCTCCGATCAACGGGCATCCGATATATGTCATGTGCACCCGAATTTGGTGCGTACGTCCAGATTCCAATTTTAAACCGATGCGGCTTCCTCCGCTCCACACTTCCTCCAGCTTATATAGCGTAAGAGCAGGATAACCATCCGGGGTCACCATGCGCAAATGCGGATTATCCGGGTTGCGGTCAATCGGTCCGTCCACCCTGCCTTCCTGCTGCTGAGGGCGTCCATGCACCAAAGCTGTATAGCGCTTGTCCACCGTTCCCGCAATCATCTGTTCGGAAATATGCTGGTGAACATACGGATTTTTAGCTACAACTAGCACGCCCGTCGTCTCCTGATCAAGACGATGAACAGGACGAAACCGAAACAGCTCCCCCTTGGCCTGCCAATAATGCACAACCCCGTTAGCCAGCGTCCCTGTGTAGTGACCATGAGTCGGATGGACAACCATGCCCGCCGCCTTGTTCACTACTAACAGATGTTCATCCTCAAACAAAATCTCAAAAGGAATGGGTTCGGGTAAAATATCGTCGGAACGCTCGCGTTCCATGCGAATCTCTACTCGATCCCCGGACTTTACCTTTACGCTGATATACACACGTATCCCGTTCAGCATAATCCCCTGTTCGGTCAGCTTGAGTTTGGATATGAGCTTACGAGAAATGTTCATACGTTTTTGGAGAATGGTCTTCAACAACATGCCCTCCTCCTCAGGAGGAATCATATATACGATAGGTTCATAGTACAAGCTCATCACAAATTCCCGATTGCCTCCTTATTTGCGGAACACCTTTTTGCTGCGCACATATTCGACATCGGGCACACCCTGACGCACATTCGCTGTGCGAGCCACAACAAAGAAGTAATCGGACAGGCGGTTCAAATACCGACGTACCGCGGGATTGATATCTGTGTGCTTACCTAGTGTAACCGCACGGCGTTCCGCGCGTCGGCAAACCGTGCGGCAAACATGAAGCGTCGAAGATAATGTGCTTCCTCCCGGGATAATAAAGCGCTCCACCTTTGGATTTTCCTCCTGGCATGCATCAATCCAGCCTTCCAGCCGCTCTGCCAGCTCGTCTTTTACTTTATATTTACTTTCATTGATTTTAACAAACGCCAAATCCGAACCACAATCGAACAGCTCCTGCTGTATTTCTTCCAATTGAGTCCGAATGTCCGCAAACTTCTCCCCTTCGGCAAAGCTGATTGCTTGTCCTACAAAGCTGTTCAGCTCGTCAATGGTACCGTACGCCTCCACACGGTCGTCATCTTTGGACACTCGGCCGCCGATCACAGAAGTTTGCCCTTCATCGCCTGTTCTGGTATAAATACCCATATCATTCCATCCCCTTTATCATTCTGTGAGTGCTTTCAGTACCTTGATGGCTTCTTCCTTATTGCTTGTGCGTGGCGGTACAGTAGCAAATAATGTGTTTGAGTTATATTTTAGGTCCTTAAACATCTTCATCTGCTCCACCGGAATTCCGAACAAATGGGTTGCCTTGATTACATCCGTTCCTTCTTCCCCTTGCTCCTTTTTCTTAAATACGCCGCCCTCGAACACACCCCGGGCATACGTCTTTTTGTCAAAGGCATCATCTAACGGTAGATTCGAGCCATTCTGTCCATACAACTTCATGTCCTCTTCCGGCAAAAGAAACAAATCATGCTCTCCGGCCGCATATTCTACGACCAGCTTCTGCTGGTTATACAGTGGGCTGACTGAAATCTCGATCGTCGGAGCCTGTTCGCCCAGCTTATCCTTAAGCTTTTGTGCCAGCTCGTCACGAATAACTGATGCATCCCCTTTATCCATAATAAATATGGAGAAGCTGTCCTTGTCCCGTCCCCCACATCCAGCCAATAGTACAAGTGCTATGATTCCGATAATCCATGGCGATATCCTTTTTAGCCCTGCTCTCATATGTACGCCCCCTCTTCCATGCCACTAATATATCATAAGTTGTGAATGCAAAAAAAGAAGGCCCTGCGGCCTTCTTCGTAGCTACGGTGACTTCACACAGTTACACTCTGCATTCCATACCGTACAGCTTCATGTATTCATTGATTTTCAAATCAAGCTTGCAGCTGATCTCGATGACAAGATCAGAGGTGAAGGACTGCTCTTCCTGAAACGTCCGCATCATCTCATTGCGCAGGAACAAAATTTCATCTTCCAGGGAAATGTCGTATCCTATTGAACTCGGCGACTTATATCCAACATATGACATGAGCACTCCTCCTGTAATTGAAAAATTGAACTTCCTGCTTCCGATTTCAAATTATAGCATAGAAATTTAGAAATAAAAGACTATTTTCTATGAATTACCCATAAAAAAAATAATTTTAACCTTCTTTTTTAACTTTTTCAACAAAATGACCAATCCGATCCAGAGCTTCCGTCAGCTGAGTGACAGAAGTCGCATATGAGCACCGAAGATAGCCTTCGCCTCCCAAACCAAACACATTGCCCGGTACAGCTGCAACTTTGGCCTCTGCCAATAGGCGCTGCGCAAATTCATCCGAGCTGAGTCCTGTGCTTTGAATACTCGGGAAAACGTAAAAAGCCCCTCTTGGCTCGTGGCATTCCAGACCAATGTCGCGGAATCCCTCAACCATCAGACGACGACGCTGATTATAGGCTTCTACCATTCGATCTTTCTCACCCATACCATTTCGCAAGCCTTCCAGTGCTGCAACTTGGCCCATAGAAGGCGCACACATAACAGTGTACTGATGGATTTTGAGCATAGCAGCAATCAAATCAGGATGCCCGCAAGTATATCCAATACGCCAGCCAGTCATGGCGAAGGCTTTGGAAAAACCACTAACGAGAATCGTACGATCCATCATACCCGGTACCGAAGCAAAGCTGACATGCTTGTCGCCATAATTCAATTCGGCATAGATTTCATCAGAGATGACGATCAAATCATGCTTTTCCACGATTTCCGCAATCGGAAGCCAATCTTCATAAGTCATCGTAGCCCCGGTCGGGTTGCTCGGATAGCATAAAATCAACACCTTGGATTTTGGTGTAATTTTTGCCTCCAGCGCCTCAGCCGTCAGCTTAAACTCATCCTTGGCAAACGTTTCAATACCGACCGGAATCCCGCCTCCAATCGAAGTGATTGGAGAATAGGAAATGTAGCACGGCTCAGGCACCAGAATTTCATCACCAGGTACAATTAAGGCGCGCAACGCAAGATCAATTGCCTCGCTACCTCCAACTGTTACGATAATCTCATTTTTAGGATCATAGCGGACGTCAAATTGCTCATTCAGATACTCACTAATCGCTTCACGCAGTTCTGCCGTTCCCGCATTAGACGTATAGCTGGTGAAGCCTCGCTCCAATGAATAGACACAGGCTTCCCGCATATGCCAAGGGGTTGTAAAATCCGGTTCGCCTACCCCCAGGGTAATAATGTCCTTGTTACCACCCACCAGGTCAAAAAACTTACGGATACCCGATGATGGAATCTCGCGTACCAATGGGGATAAATAAGAACTCATGGCCTTGTTACTGTCGGTAAATGCTTCTGTTTTGAGATTCATCATGATCTTCCTTTACGGCGAAATCATCAGACGATTATCTTCCTGATGGTCCTCAAAGATAATTCCGTCCTGCTTGTATTTTTTAAGCGTAAAATTAGTCTTGGTAGACAATACCGAGTCAATAGGCGACAGTTTCTCCGACACAAAATTAGCGACCTCACGGAGATTGCGGCCTTCCACCTCTACCAGCAAGTCATATGCTCCGGACATGAGATAAACAGATTTAACTTGCGGATACAAATAAATCCGTTCTGCAATCCCTTCAAATCCTCTTCCACGCTCAGGTGTAATCTGCACTTCGATCAAAGCGGTAACCTTTTCGTCGTCGACTTTGTCCCAATTGACTACAGCGGCGTATTTGACGATCACATGTTGGTCTTCAAGCTCTTTAATTGAGGTGCGTACGTCTTGCTCGTCTACCCCCAGCATAGTAGCCAATAGAGTCGGTGTTCTTCTTGCATCTTCTTTTAACAATTCCAGCACTTTTAGTTTCAATTCATTCAGCTCTGTCATTCTACATAAGGCCTCCATCGAAAGAGATTACTATACATCATACAATACGCACTTTAAACCTGCAAAGAAAAACCGTCCGCCCCGGTAAACCCGGCAGACGGACGGCTGTTATGGGAAATTGCTTCAAAAACGGAAAATCCCGTTTACATATAATAAGGGTTGCTTTGATGAGTAGATTGGCCTTGCTGATGCATAGGTTGACCATATACTCCCGCGGATGACGACTTCTGCTGAATGAACTGTTGGCATTCCTGTTGGGTCTTGCGAGCTTCTTGAATCTGTTTGTCCAAATCGATGCGCAGCGCTTTAGTCGGAGCGGAGTACATATTATTCTGGCTCATTAGATGATACAAATCACCTTGCAGACGCAATGTATCATTCGTAAGGTCGGTGAACATCTGACGCACAGACGGACAATTGGATTCTGTCGTCGCTGTTGTGTACTCGCGCACTGTACGTTTCATATCAGCAAGAATGGTATAGAGCAAATCCTCTTCGGGCATAAATGACATATTGTTTTGTGAATACATTCTGTCAAACCTCCTTTATTAGTTAGTCCAAATTACTGCTGCGGCTGCATTGGAGCAAGCTGCTGATGCTGTTGAAGAGCATTAGAAAGCAGATTCAAGTGGTGCTCATGAGTTCTTGCCAGTTGCAAACAGGCTTGTTGGATGGCTGGATGCTGAATAGACGCCGCTGTGGCCGCACATTGTTTGAGTAGTAGTTCTTCATTGGAAATGGAGTCCACGATGTACTCCAGCTCTTTGCCTGACAAGGGTTGCATGTTCGTAGATTGCATAATCTCTGTGCCTCCTTAAATGTTTTGTTGCACGCTGGTTATCTTGTCCCTTTGGCGAAATACTATGTACGCATAAGAGATACTACATATTACCTATGAGGAGTGCTATTTTATATGGAGTTGATAATCGGGAAAACATATTGGCCTAATACCTTGGAGCAGACGCTTGATTTTCCGCCTTTGGCAGAGGATTTAAATTGTGATGTATTGATTATCGGGGGAGGGATGAGCGGATCCATTTGCTCCAGGTTATTGGGAGAACAACAGGTAGACACCGTGGTTATTGACAAGCGCAAGCTGGTACACGGAAGCTCTTTGGCCAATACAGGACTGCTGCAATATAGCAATGACAAGACCTTAACCTCTTGCATCCACACGTTTGGTGAAACGAACGGCGTACTGTTTTACCGCATGTGCAAAGATGCTCTGGATCAGTTAGAAAAGCTGTCCACCACACTGGATACAGACCCTACCTTTATTCGGCGCAGCAGCCTGTACTATGCAAGTACGTGGGAGGATGTATTGATGCTTCAGGAAGAGTACGAACAGCTAACCCGGTTTGGATTTCCAGTGGAGTTCTGGGATGAGCAACAAGTTGCTGCCCGATTTCCTTTTCGAAAACCAGCGGCGTTGTACACACATGAAGATGCTGAAGTGAATCCATTTTGTTTTGCCCAGGGGCTGCTGCAATCTGCCAACCGTCTTGGTGTTCGCTTATATGAGCATACGGAAGCCAAGCATTTTGATTTCAACGATAATGAGGTCGTTTGTCATACCAGCGGTGGAATGATCCGAGCAAAAAAAGTTGTTTTTGCAACAGGTTATGAAACACAAGAGATTAAAGCCGATCGCGGAGCCGTTCTAGAGAGCTCTTATGCTATCGTCACCAATCCAATCGAAGATGCTCCCTTATGGCATGAGCAGTGTCTGATCTGGGAAACTGCTCGTCCTTATCTATATATGCGCTCCACACCGGAGGGACGGATCATTATTGGTGGTTTGGATGAACCTATATTGGACGCCAGCCAGCGTGAAATCAGGCTCTTACATCAACAGCAAAAGCTGCTACAATCGCTAAAGGAATTTTTTCCCGGTGTCCCATTTCAAATCGACTATGCTTGGGCAGCTGTATTTGGTTCCTCTCATGACGGCTTGCCGTATATTGGTCCACATCCGCGTTTTCCAAATTGCTACTTTTTGGAGGGTTACGGAGGGAATGGAGCAGTCACGAGTATGATGGCAGCACAGCTATTGGCTGATGAACTGACGGGCATACACCGACCTGAAATGGAGCTTTATTCTCTGACTCGTTCTACCAAACCCTCGCCCGAAACAACGGAACCGATGATTTAATTGGGATATAACAAAACCTCCTTTTCCTATATAAATGGATTTGGAGGTCATTTGTATGGAAATTCCAATTATTCGGTTTGCTTGTGCCAGCGTCGTGCATGGGAATCGGACTTGCATTGCTTCGTTTTTTGTTCCATTTTCAGCACACTTCGCATAAAGAGCCATCCAATCACTGGCATCAATGCCAGTCCAATCAACAGCCAGATCATCGCCGTAGGAGCCTTGCTGATACTTAGGACGCCCAAGAAAATGAGTGTCCCCGTCAACCGACCTATCATTAAGCATAGTTCGCGCAGTACAACCAGTTCCACTCTCTGATTAGCGTCTCCTTCACTCGTACCCATTAGATCAAAGCTCGCAGAGATCATAGGAATTAAATACAAGGGCATGAATAAAGCGGTGCCAATCCCCATAATCAGCAGCGTGCTATACTCCATACGCCACAATAGCGGTAAAAGCGCGATCACCAACAGCACGGCACCCAACAACATACCAGCCGAGCGATAGTGTGGCTTGAGCCATTTTCCGACAGCCCAAAAGCTGAAAAATGAAACCCCCGATGTAATAAGTGAAAACTGTGCTAGCTTCCATTCCTGTTGAGTAACTACATACACAAGCAGCGTAATCAGGAAAGCAAACACACCTTCACGAATGCCCTGCGTAACAAGCGATAACGACAACGGACGCCACATACTTCCTTTTTGTGACAATCGCTGCTTAGGCTCTTTCCAATTGTAATTTCCTGTCGGTTTACGCTTGCGAAGAAAGAAACTTAGCACCACTCCTACGACATAAAAGGCCAAGGAAATACTGAATATCACACGATAACCCGCGTCATCCTCCATACGCGCAATAATCCAACCAGAGAGCCAAGGACCCACTATACCGGAAAATGAGCCCAGCAGGCCCACCCATCCGTTAAAATGATCACGACTTGCCTGATCCGTGACTTCGAAAAAAATGACATTAAACGCCAGCCAAAATAAACCTAACGCTGCACCCAACAACATTCCGAGCGGCCATATGTAGTTTACAGCCTGCGGTCCCGTATACAACACGATTAGATAGAATAGGCCGGACAATGCGGTTCCCACGCGCAGGGCATTCATTTTGTTATGTTCCTTGACCCACTTTCCAGCTACCCAGACCATAATTCCCAGCGCAATTTGTTGACTGACATTAAACCATCCGATCATCGCGTAATCCTGCCTGCTTTTCCACAAATACACATTAAGAAATGTGCCGGACAATGCTGCTGCAAACACAAACAATCCATTCAAGCTTAATAGCAGAATGGATTGTCCGTTCAGGTTTGATTTCAATGCAGTTCCCCCTAACGGAAAGATCACCAATCAGCTTATTACGAGTCAGCTTGTTCAAAGATTTCTTTGATTTAACATGCCCGTATTGAGCTTGGACCTATCCGGGGAATCGCTATTTAAATATTGGAAATACCGCTGAGCTTCTCCAGCATTCGCAGTCGGTCATTCTCTGACAAAGTCTGCTGAACATGGAAGCAGCTAGGACACACATAAACATTCAAGACGAACGGCAAATCCAGAACAGGCTTACCGAGCACTGGAGATATCGATGGTTCGAAGCCTTCTCTGGTTACGGTTTGCGAACCCGCATGCAGCATGTACTCTCCGCATTGGGAACATTCAAGAACCTCATCTTGCCTGTCGAGTAATTGTTCAGCCCCTTGTTCATAAGCCATAAGATCCGCACCGCTTTCTTCGAATTTTTGTAAAGTATGCAGCACAGGCAGCTTATGAAGCTCATTATCCTGCAATAACGGTGCATCAGCTGGCTTTTCAGATACGACTTCATCCTCTGCCTCGTATAAAATATCCTGCTCGTCATCATCGCCAAGCTGAATACTCAATGTACGATAACCCTTTAGGTCTTCTTTTTCATGAGCATGGAGCGCCGGGGTTACAGAAACCGCATGATCATGTGTCGCATCTTCATGCCCATCCGTATGTCTGTGAACAGATGGAGAAACAGACTCAGACTCCTCTTCATCATCTGTTATGTCTGAGTATCCTTTCAGATCATTATGGCAATAAGGACACTCTTCTTCAGGCCCTAATTCTTCATCCCAAATAATTTCCATGTTACACCATGGACAAATAGTCATTTCCAAGCTTTATCATCCTTCCGTTCCAAAGCGTATACCAAGCTCTAGTATACAGGATGTGTCAAGTTACACTCGCACCAATCACATAAGATAACGATATTGAAATAATCATGGAGAACAAGCCGACCGCACGGTTATCCTCTTTAATCTCTTGATCGATAGAAAATACCGGTGTCAGAAATTCAAAAAGGAAGTATGCCGCAAGTAGCAGTAAAAAACCAACGAATGACCAGATCATCGTATCATACACGCTGGATTTTGCCTCCATCGCAAAGCGGAGCACGTTGCAAATACCGAACATTTTCCCACCCGTTGCCATGGCTACCGAAACATTGCCTCGCTTGATCTCTTCCCAGCATTTATAACGGGTTACCAGCTCAAAGCAGGACAAAAATACAATTAACTCCAGCACCGCCACGGAGAAATAACCCAACATCATCCCCAACGGATGTGATAGCAATTCATCAATCGCCATCTTCACCTCGTCCCTCCCGTTCTACCAAGCGTTCTCGGTCAGCAGCCCATATCTATTCCAATTCAGCAACCGTTACACCCGTGCCGCCTTCATTGTAGTTACCGATACGGTAGCTTTTCACATGCTTATGCTTGCGCAGGTACTCCTGAATACCGGTTCTCAGGACCCCCGTACCTTTGCCGTGAATAATGTATACCTGTCCCAGATTGGCCAAAAACGCTTCATCCATGAAGCGGTCCACTTCCATCAGCGCTTCCTCCACGTTTGCCCCCCGAAGGTCAAGTTCACTTCGCACATTATCATCCCGTGTCCGCTTAACGCCAGTCACTGGCTTTTGGACCCTTGGAGCCGTCGTTTGGGCAGGTTGCAGCAGCTCCAGATCATCCAGACTGACCTTCATTTTCATGATGCCCAGTTGAACGATAGCTTCCTTGCTGCCAGTCAGTTCAACCACATGGCCTTTTTTATTCAGACTGTGAACGGATACTTCATCGCCAGCCATGATGGAACGAGTACGCGTAGTGATTGAACGTTTGGCTGTACTTTTCTTGCGTTGCTTCGGTTCAGCTTCATCCAGTTCTTTACGAGCTGCAATCAGCTTGTGCTCCTTAACCGAGGCTCCCTCTTCCTGAGCCAATCTGCGCAAATCAGTAATAATTTTTTCTGCTTCACTACGAGCCTTATCCACGAGAACTCTTGCTTCGTCTTCGGCCTTTTCCAACATACGGTCCCGTTGTGACTCCAGCTTATCCAGCTCGGTCTGATGACGGGTACGCAATGCTTCCATTTCCTTACGCAGCTGCTCTGCTTTTTCCCGTTCTTGCTCAGCGGTCAAACGGTTCTGCTCCAGTGATGCAATCATGTGCTCGACGCGCTGATCTTCTTCCGTTACCTCGCCACGGGCATAATCTAATATCCGCCCTGGTAATCCCAATCGCTCGGCAATGGCAAAAGCGTTACTTCGCCCAGGTACACCAACCAGAAGACGGTAAGTCGGGCTTAATGTAGCGACATCAAACTCCATACTTGCATTAATAATTCCTTTGCGCTCATAGGCATACGCCTTCAATTCACTATAGTGAGTCGTCGCCACCATACGGCAACCCAGAGCATGTATATGCTCCAAAATAGACACAGCCAGAGCCGAACCTTCTGCCGGATCCGTTCCTGCCCCCACCTCGTCAAGCAATACAAGACTTTTGGGTGTCATATTTTTCAAAATGCTAATAATATTGGTCATGTGACTGGAAAATGTACTCAAGTTCTGCTCAATGCTCTGCTCGTCACCAATATCGGCATAGATTGCATCAAATACGCATAGCTGGCTTTCATCCTCAACAGGCACAAACAGTCCAGACATCGCCATCAAACTTAGCAGACCTATTGTTTTGAGGGTAACGGTTTTCCCCCCTGTGTTCGGTCCGGTAACGATAATGGAGGTGTACGAATTACCCAGTTCCACATCTATGGGAACGACCTGTTCCAACGGAATTAGAGGATGTCTACCCTTTTTCAGCTTCAAGTACCCACGATCATTCATTAAGGGCAGCGTTGCCTTCATTTCACGAGCGAGACGCGCTTTCGCAAAAATAAAATCAAGATTGCCCAAAATATCCACATCATACAGCAACATATCCGCTTGTTCTGCGACAAGTGCGGTCAGCTTTTGTAAAATGACTTCAATTTCACGCTCTTCTCTCAGCCTGGTTTCCCTCAGCTTGTTGTTCATGGCCACGATGGATTCAGGCTCGATAAACAATGTTGCGCCAGACCCGGATTGATCATGCACAATTCCGCCAAAATAAGAACGGTATTCGGCCTTGACCGGGATGACAAACCGATCTCCACGAATCGTAATCAACTGATCCTGAAGCATTTTGGACACAGTTGAGGAGCGAATCATGGAATCCAGCTTCTCACGAATACGCACTTCACCGGAGCGCAGCTCCCGGCGAATTTGTGAAAGCTCTGTACTGGCAGAATCCAGCACTTCTGCATTTTCGTCAATACAGCCTTTAATGGAGTTTTCCAAACTTCTTTGTTCCGAAAGCTGCTCACTCCAATACAGCAAAGTTTCAACAGGATTTTCCTCATGCAAACTTGTTACATATACCTGTATACGGCGTGCAGCTTGAACCGTTGTCCGAATACCAAGCAACTCCTGCGGACTTAACGTTCCCCCAATACGGGCACGCTTCACCGCCGGAGTGATATCCACTACTCCGTTAAATGAAGGTACTCCTTTTAGTCGATCAGCAGCATAGGCCTCGTCCGTACCTTTCAGCAATTTCTTGATATGCTCCAAATCATCGCTGGGCTGTAATCGAAGGGCTGTCTGTTGTCCCGTTGCCGTTTGGGCATAGTGACTTAGTTTATTTAGAATTTTTTGATATTCAAGGGTTTTGAAAATTTTAGAGTCCAACTTCACTGCTCCTTTCACTTATATCTATATTATACCGAAAGCAGCAAACTTACGCTATTTGCCAACTATGCTTTACACATAAGAAAGCTCTTCATGCCACACACTAACCTTTGTCTAACCCTGTTAATTCAAAAAAACAAAGGAGGTTATTCCGTGAGCATTCTTGGGCACATTGTACGTTTCATCGTTGCCGCTCTGGTTTTGATGGTCGTAAGCTGGATCGTTCCCGGATTTAGTGTAGGCGGCTTTTGGAGCGCGCTGATCCTTGCCATTGTCATTGCCTTGATTGGCTACATCGTTGAGGCAGTGTTTGGTCGACGCGTTTCTCCATTTGGACGCGGTATTGTCGGTTTTCTAGTGAGCGCTCTGGTTATCTGGGTCGCTCAATATGTCGTGGCCAATGTTAGTGTTTCTATTTTGGGCGCATTGCTCGCTGCATTGGTTATCGGGATTATCGATTTGTTCATTCCGGTATCGACACCATTTGAAGCCGGGCGTAAGGAAGGGAAATAATTTCAGCGGACACTTCCAGCATAGCTGTCCCGAAGCAGATTCGTCTGCCAAAGGACAGCTTTTTGTCACTTACACTTCTTAGCGATCCATAAACAAACAATCCCCGGCCCATGAGCAGCCGGGGATTGCCTTACAATTATAATCCGTATCTACTGATCCTGTTCGATAAGTTCAATCCATTCATTATACTCGGTTTGAAGCTTGGTGTATTCTTCCTTTAATTGACGTAATTCAGTCGAGATCTTCTCTGCATTTTCTCGGTCTACATCCTGTTGTACTTGTAATAAACGAAGCTGATGAGCTGCCATTTCATATTTTTGACCCACTTCGTCTAATTCAGACTGCAAGGCCATCCGTTCCTGCTCTATGGACTGCTGTTCTGCCTTTGCGGTGTTGGCAGCTTCAACTGCAGAACGAATCTCTTCCTGAAGTTGTTCCTTTTGTTCAATCGTTACCGCTATCTCCCGTTCCCAAGAAGCAAATTCTTCCTTACGGGCAGCATCTTCAGCTTCCAGACGTTCCGCTTCATCCTTCAACTGATCATATTTCAGCTGCCACTCCATAGATGCCTTCTCAGCACGTTCCAGTTTACTTTGCCGATCATGATTTTCCTGCTGGAGTTGCTTAATATGTTGCTCCAGCTGTCCAGCTCGGCTCTTCATGCTTCCATATTGCTCCTGAAGCGATTGATACGCCTTCGCGCCCTCTTGCTCTCGGACTTTGGCCTTCTCAAGCTCGTCCTGAACGCGAATCAGCTCAGGCGATAGCTCCTTGATCTTCGCTTCAAGTTGAACTAGACGTTGCTGCTGTGAAGCATATTTATCATTAGCAGCTTCAACCTCAGTCACAGTCTGCTGTAGTTGTTGCTCTATTGCTTCCTTCTGTTCACGCGCTTCCAGCAGGGAAAGCTCCAACTCGTCGGCTGCCAATTGACGTTCTTCTGCAAGCTTCTTCCATGACTTCTCACTTTCAGCGAGCGTAGCCAGCTCGCTTTGCAGCTTGCGAGAAGATACATGAGCTTGCTCCAGCAGCTTCTGCATCCGGCGCTGCTCTTCCTCCAGCTTAGCCGCCTGCTGCTGCGTAGCCTTGGCTTCATCCAGCAATTGATCATATCTGCTTTGCAGTTCTTCACGCGCAAGCGTATCTGCCTGCTCCCGCTCTGTTGCCGCCTGTTGCTGTGCTTGCAGCTCAGCCTCCAGTTCGGACTGTTGTTGCTCCAATGCTGCAGCTTGCTCTTGAGCCTCCTTCAAACGAGAAGAAAGCTCTGCACTACCTGCCTGTACTTGTTCTAATTGCTCCTGAAGCTCCTCCATACGAATCTCCTGCTCCAGTGCAGCTTCCTCGGCACGTTTCTGTGCTTCCTCATGCTGGAGCTTTTGCTCATTTAGAGCCAATTCAGCCTGTTTACGTTCCTGCTCCAGCTGTTCATTCAGCCCGGAGCACTTGATCTGCCATTCGCTTATCTTCTGGCTATGCTCTTGCTGCAAAGCAGATCGCAGCTTGTCTAGCTCAGTGCGATTTCGCTCCTGATGAGCCTTTTCCGCAGCGGAAAGCTTAGCTTCAGCTTGTTTAGCCGCTTCGGCTATTTCCTTCTTCAACTGCTCTTCTGTCTGCCGGACACGCGCATTCGCAGCCTCTTGCTGCTCTTTCAGCTTACGAGAAGCTTCTTGACGAGATTCCTCCAATTCACGCTTAGCTTGTTTTTGTGCATTTTCAAGTTCAGCCGCTTTTTTCTCCTGCTGTTCAAGCTTTGCCCTTAGTTCGGCAATTTCCTTGGCTGACGCAGATTCAGTCTCCACCAGCTTCTTCTGCGTCGTTTCTTTTTCTTCCCTCAATTGAACAAGGGCTTGATGCATATCTGTATTTTTCTGCTGTTGTTCCCCTAGAGCCGTCTGGAGTTGGGCCAGATCTCCCCGGAGCTCCGCCCGTTCCGCTGCCAAGCGGTTCATATGGCTCTGGATCTCCTGAATTTGTACAGCTTCTTCAGCCATATGAACCGCAGCCAGCACGGCAATTCGGGGCATATCCAGACGCGAATGAGCTTGAGAAATGCTGTGCATACGTTCATCTACGTAATTGGCAACCTGCTTCATGTAATCACTATTACTGCCGACAAGTTTATAAGAAGTACCGTAGATCTCTACAGTGACGCGAGTACGATCTGGTGTAGTCACAATTATGCCCTCCTTCAATACTACTGTATGTTGATTCTAAGGTGTGTCCGGTACTAGGGTAACCCGCCTTCCGTGAAGCGTTCAACCTTATTAGTCCGGCTTCCCCGCAGCGGGTGAATATCAGAGTAGAGAGCTTCTATGATAATAGGCCAAAAAGCCGTATCGAACCTCTGTCACTAAGATTCGATACGGCTTCCCGCATTTCCTGCTACTTTCTCAATTCCGCTCCAAAAGTTTGTTCCAGAGACGTAACGACAGGAGAATGCGCCGCATTGATCTCTTCATCCGTCAACGTATGCTCCCAATGACGATAGGTCAGGGAAATAGCCACGCTCTTCTTGTCTTCACCAAGCTTGCTGCCTGTAAATACATCAAACACCCGTGCATCCTGCAACAGTTCTCCGCCTGCAGCGTGAATAACACGAAGCAGTTCACCTGCCTCAACGTCTTTATTCACCACGAGGGCAATGTCACGTTCCACGGATGGGAAGCGAGCCAGCTCTCTGAACTGAATATGGGAGTTTGCATGCTCAACAAGCTGTTGCAACGCAATTTCAGCTACATACGTATCGTTCAGTCCATAGGACTGTTGCAGTTCAGGATGGATCTGTCCAACCGTACCGATCCGTTGGGAGCTTCCGTTCACATCCAGCCATACTGAAGCGGAACGTCCTGGATGGTAGCTTTGCGGCTGGTCAGCCACATAACGAATGCTGGCACTTAGTCCGAAATAGTCAAACACCGTTTCAAGCGCACCTTTAATATCAAAGAAATCAACCTTTTCGGCACCGATGTTCCATTGTTTTTCACGACGTACCCCAGTCAGCAGCAAACTCAGCACTTGAATTTCCTGCGGCTGGCGAGTTAAGGTTTGTTCTTCTGTGTAAAATACAGTTCCCATCTCAAAAATCGCTAGGTTATCTTGCTTGCGATTCATGTTGTACACCGCTGTATCCAGCATCTGCGGAATGATACTTGTACGCAACACACTACGATCTTCACTCATAGGCATAGCCAAACGTACCGGATGGCTGCCTTCTGTTAGAGCGTTAAACAAAGCCGTGCTTTGCGGATGTACAAAAGAGTAACTGATCGTCTCCTGCCAGCCACCATGAGCCAGCAATCTGCGCAAGGAGCGACGCAGAGATTGCGATGCCGTCAAAGCTCCTGGAGTTGTTGGACCTTCAATCGGCGTGGTTGGGATATTATCGTAACCATACAGACGTGCTACTTCTTCGATTAAGTCCACATCAATGGTAATATCTCCACGGCGTGTAGGTACTTCAACTTCCAGCACCCCTGGCTCTGTGTCGCCGCATCCGAAATGAAGTCTACCAAAAATCGTCTTCACCTCAAGCAGTGACAGTTCGGTTCCCAAATATCGATTTATTTTATCTAGCGACAGCTTGATAATATGATTTTCAGCTTTTGCGGAAGCAGACTCTACAATACCCTGGTGTACAGTGCCCCCTGCATAACGCTGGATCAGCGCAGCTGCACGATTCACAGCAGGTATAACAGCACCTGGATCAACCTCTTTTTCAAAACGAAGACTTGCTTCCGAACGCAGTCCAAGTTGACGGGATGTTTTGCGAACTGTTCCCCCGTCAAACTTCGCAGATTCCAACGCAATGCTAACCGTTGCATCCGTAACCTCAGAGTTGGCTCCGCCCATTACGCCTGCTAATGCAATCGGCTTCACGCCGTCCGTAATCAGCAGCATATGCGGTTCCAGCTTACGTTCCTGATCGTCAAGTGTAATCAAAGTTTCGCCTGTACGAGCAAGCCGAACCTCAATATTTCCATTTTCCAGCTTATCCGCATCAAAAGCATGCAACGGCTGGCCGTATTCCAGCATAACGTAGTTCGTAATATCTACGATATTGTTAATCGGACGAACACCTGCCGCCATCAGACGATTTTGAATCCATAACGGGGAAGGCCCCACCTTTACACCTGTGATATAACGCGCTGCATAGTGCGTACACAGTTCAGGAGTATCTACCTTTACGGACAGATGATCTGCCGCTGCATCGTTAATTTCCACCAGATCCTTAGCGGGGTCAGCCAGCGAAATGTTACGTCCTAGAATGGCACTCACTTCATAAGCGGCTCCATGCATGCTCAGGCAATCCGAACGGTTGGGTGTCAAATCAAAATCCAGCACCTGGTCATCCAGAGCAAGCAGCTTCGTAATTGGCGTACCAATTTCAGCATCTTCTGGCAGCACCAAAATGCCTTCCTGCAATTCTTTTGGCAATAGCTTATCATTCATGCCCAGTTCTTTGGCCGAGCAGATCATGCCCATGGACACAACACCACGCAGCTTGGCCTTTTTAATATGAAAATCTCCTGGCAGCTTGGCACCTACAACTGCAACAGGAACCTTTTGACCTGCATCCACGTTCTTGGCACCACACACAATTTGCAAGTCTTCTCCCTGACCCGCATCGACAATACACACATTCAGCTTATCCGCATCTGGGTGCTTTTCTTTGCTTTTGACATAGCCTACAACGACGCCAGTAATTCCTTGGTTACGATGTTCGACTTCATCAATTTCAATGCCCGAACGGGTGATTTTTTCTGCTAGCTCCTCCGCACTCACTTGATCCAGTGATACATACTCGGACAGCCAATCGAATGATACTTTCATATGGGTTCACTTCCCTTGATATAGTTGTTTATTGACGCGCAAACTGCTTCAAGAACGACAGATCGCTGTTATAAAAATGGCGAATATCATCAATGCCGTATTTCAAAATGGCAATCCGTTCTACACCCATACCGAATGCAAAGCCACTGTATACCTCGGGATCAAAACCACCCATTTCCAGCACTTTCGGATGCACCATACCACAGCCTAAAATTTCAATCCACACGCGCTCGCCGTTTTTCTTCACAAAAGTCACGTCTACTTCAGCACTTGGCTCGGTGAACGGAAAGAAGCTTGGACGCAAGCGGATTTCGGTCGATTCCCCGAACATTTCGCGTGCAAATTGCAGCAAAGTTCCTTTCAAATCACTCATACGAATGTCTTTTCCAATCACAAGACCTTCAATTTGGTGGAATTGGAAGGAATGCGTTGCATCGTCATCATCACGTCGGAATACCGTACCCGGACAAATCACCTTAATAGGCGTTTCACCCTTCATCGCCTCCATCGCGCGAATCTGAACTGGTGACGTATGAGTACGCATCAACAGATCCTCGGTCAGGTAAAATGAATCCTGCATATCGCGTGCTGGGTGATTTTTAGGCAGATTCAATGCTTCGAAGTTATAATAATCGGTCTCTGCCTGCGGACCCTCAGCCACTCGATATCCCATACCTGTAAAAATATCCTCGATTTGCTCGATCACTTTGTTAAGTGGGTGGAGCCCGCCTTGCGGCATTGCGCGTCCAGGCAACGTAACGTCGATTTTTTCTGCTTGCAAGCGCTCATTCGTTTCTGCTTTCGTGAACTCGTCCTGCTTACGGTTAACGACCTCTTCAATCGCCTCGCGCACCTCATTGGCTACCTGTCCAACAACTGGACGCTCTTCCGCGCTCAGCTTGCCCATACCGCGCAAAATTTCGGTCAACGCACCCTTTTTACCCGAATATTTAACTCGTAGATCAGCCAGCTCCTTAGGTGTTGCCACCTTCTCCAATACTTCCAGTGCTTCTTCCTTCAAGGCCAGCAAATGTTCCTTCATTTGGATGGTTTCGCTCATCGCCTGTTCAGTCCCCTTTCTTCATATCCAGCTTTTCAGACAACAAAAAAAGGTCTTTTCTCCCGAAAAGGGACGAAAAGACCGTGGTACCACCCTCGTTAGACAATGAAGTTTAGCAACCCGATGCGTTGCCTTATGGCAATCAGTACGGGTGATCATTCATGCTATGCATCATCATCTCGCTCTGCACGTTGTAACGGTCGTGAACCGGTATCCCCTACTTGCACAACCGCCATTTACATGACGCTTGAGGTTCAAGGAACTGCTCCGGAGTGAACTTCAACAGCCCAATATTTGCAGAAACGCTCTCAATCCTACGGCGCTTCCTCCCTGTTCAATCGGACACTGCCTACTCTTCTCCATCAAGACATTTTCTAAATACGAACTATTGTTCATTATTATATGCAAACTACTGCACTTTGGCAAGCAGCGCCTATATTTCATTCCTTCAGATATCGGGATCATTCAACTGATCCATCTTGGCACGAATGCGCCTGATATCGCTCAAGAGCTCCTCATTTGCTTCACTCATCCCCGTCATTCCCATCAGTTCGGTAAGACGCAGCTGTAATCGTAGACGTTCCTCCCGCTCTCCCTGATCCTTTGGCTCTCGGATGCTTCTCCGTTCATCTTCTTGTTTTTCGTCGGCCGTCCCCTCGTAGATTTCATATCCGCCCCCCGGCTGCATATCGAGTAATCGAGTTGCCGTACAACGCACAAGCTCCCGGTCATGCGAGACGAGTACCAATGCCCCATTATATCGGCGTAAAGAGTCCTCTACAATTTCACGGGTTTCAATGTCAAAGTAATTCGTCGGTTCATCCAGCACCAGCAGATTGGCTCCACTAAAGTACAGACGCAGAAAAGCTACCCTGCATTTTTCTCCCATACTGAGCGTTCCGATCCTTTTGAATACATCCTCTTTGGCAAATAAAAAACAGCCCAGCACCGTTCTCGCTTCTGTTTGGGTCATGGTTGGGAGTGCAAGCAGACTGTCGAGCAACGTCTGATCCTCTGGAAGCTGCTCCAACTCCTGTGAAAAATACCCGATATTCAACTGTGGGTTGGCTGTGATTTTTCCCGTCTTCGGTTCAAGCTGACCTGTTAATAACCGAAGCAGCGTGGTTTTGCCAATTCCATTGGGCCCTCGAACAGCCAAACGATCCCCACGTGCAACGTTCAGATTTAGATTTTTCACGATGACATGGTCGTCGTAGCTAAAGTCAACCTGCTCAGTACGCAGCAAATATTTAGCCTGAAACCCGCTGTCATTTAATTTCATGTGCAAAGACGGAGCTCCACGTGGTTGCTCTACCCTGTTAGCCTCCAGTCGCTCCAATTCCTTCTCTTTTGCATGATAACGGGAAATATTTTTTTTAGCCTTGGCCTTGTAAAAGCTCTGCGTAATGGCCATTTCAACCTTGGATGCGCTGCGATGCGCCTGATGAAACCATTCCCTGTAATTTCGAATCGTTTCCTCCAGCGCCTGTCTCGCCAGTTCCTGCTTCCGATAGCTGGCCTCCTGCTCTCGCAGTTCCCGCTCCTTCTGCGCTTTATATTCCTTATAACCACCTTTATAGCGCTCAATACCTGTGGATGTAAGCTCAACTATACTCGTAGCCACCTGATCCAAAAAGGCTCTATCATGCGATACAAACAGCAGTGTTCCAGGATACGAGGACAGCCACTGCTCCAGCCAGAGCATACTTTCGGCATCCAAATGGTTGGTTGGCTCATCCAGTACCAGCAGCTTGGGCTGCCTGACCATCAGGCCAGCCAGTCGTACTCTCGTCTTCTGTCCGCCACTCAGATCACCATAAGCAATGGACCACGTCTGTGCAGGCATTCCCATTCGGGTGAGCGCCTTTTCCACCTCAGACTCCCAAGCAAAGCCTTGCAGGCGTTCGTATTCATCCATCAGCTCGCCGTAACGCTCCAGTTGCTGCTCCATATCCTTACCAGCATTGGCTAGGTCAGCTTCCAGCTGTCCCAACTCTTGCTTGAGATCCCAGTGCTGAGTGCTCGCCTGCTGTGCGACCTCCAGTGCGGTTCGAGACCAATTCACTGTATCCTGCTGCTTCAGCCAACCTCGCTCTTCCAGCGGCAAATCATGCTCTACTTGACCAGAGGTTGGCGCTTCATCTCCCAGCAATATTCGTAATAGCGTCGTTTTGCCTGCTCCATTTCTTCCAAACAACGCGAGCCGTTCTCCTTCCGTCACGTCCAACGACACATTCTCAAATAAAGATGTCCCGTTCCATTCCTTAACTACATTGCGAACTCGCAAAATGGTTTTCATACCACGATCATCCTTTCCCAGTCCGGTTTTTATACCGGAAGCAATAAAAAAAGCCGCAGAAGGCTGCGGCTTGCATACAGGAATATAGAATGACTGTTATGAATGGTTTCAGAACATACACCTATGAAAAATAACACCGCGAACGAAAAAGAAAATCTCGTTACGGATCTTCAACGCATACGTCCCTACTTTCAATTCAGACACACTTCTCCCGTTGCAGCTTGCAGCCGCCTGCCAGTAACGTGCAGTTGAGTGGGAAAATCAGTGTGCTTACTTCATCGGACGTATGGTTACCTTCCTTTTCATGGGATACTTACTTGCAGTCAGTATAGCAGATCACAGCATATTTTCCAATACCCGCTTTATTTTCCAAAGACCAAAGTTGTATTGGACGAACCTGCATACTTAGTTACGAATTCTTTAGTATATTCAGGAGTTTGAACTTGATAGCTGTAGTTCTTGCTCGGATTCCATCGGGTCACAGGCGATTTTTGGTTAGTGATGGCTGGAAAACTACCTACATCTTTAAATTCACCATTGGCTTTATCATCCAAAATGCCGCCCTTTTCACTACCTTTTCCAAAATAATTATTCTCGGAATAAATTCGTGCATTGGTTGCTATTGTGTAAGCCAACTGAAAATTATTAATATAATTATTTTTCACATGGAAATACCCATATCTCATCAGACCTGGACCGCGTACAAGTAAGTTTTCAAAATAATTATTGGCAATCGTAATATGGGGCATGCCGTCATAATTTTTATTGCTGTCATCTGGATAACCCAGAATAAGGCCATATTTATGATTCGCAAATTTGGAGTTGCTAATGGTTACATAATCAGCCGATTGTCCTATGTACAAAAGTTTGTCCAAATCCGAGCCATTTGCATTATAATTATGACCTGCAAAAGTAACATGATCAATCCAATAATTTGTACCTGCAGTAAGATATAGCTGGATATCATCGTTACCATTAATACTGGCACTGTGCTCAAAAGTTAAATTTTGAAAGATCACATTTCCCGAGTTAGCTGTTGTTTTCAAATGAATATTGACTAGCTTATTTTGCGCATAAGAGCCGATTAGAGATTTGTTAGAACCGATATTGACCACGGTTTTAGAAGAAGCAGAAATATTCTTTTCGATGACCAGAATTTTGGGAGTTGAATCCCCTAGCTGATTTTTCAATTCGTTTAGATTATTGATATAGATGACCTGACCATTTTTGCCCCCTGTTGTAGCAGGCTTTGAAGCTCCTGTTTCGCTTTTAGCCTGTCCAGCAAAACCAATCATGCCATTCGTCGACGTATTTGGGAAATCAGTCGCAGCGAACGTAGCACTTGCTGAAAAGGTAAAAAACACAAAGGCCAAAGCTAAAAGAAAAGAGATTTTTCTCATCGCAGCCACACCATCCTTTTTTTATATTAAATTCCAATTACGAGACTATACTTTTTTTGCAAAATGGTAAATAGTTCTTTTTATCTGTTTATTTATAGCATATAAGAGAAATATTTAAATTATATTATTTAACAGCGTGAAAATAGTTCGTAGGAACGCAAAAAAGCCGGGATTCCCCATTGGTAGCCCGGCTAAAATATATTCTTATTAAAAACAAAATAAAAACCCTTGAATTTACAAGGGTTTCGGAATTTTTAAAGTCGTAAGCGGGTGATGGGAATCGAACCCACGCTATCAGCTTGGAAGGCTGAAGTTCTACCATTGAACTACACCCGCATTATATAACATCTTGATCCATATGTATGACACACTTAAGCTCTCGTCAACTAACTGAATCAGGATGTTATCTAGTATAACTTATCTTTCCACAAAATGCAAGCATACTACATACCATCCTGAACCAGCCAATTGACAGGTTTACGTAAAAACAATTTTTCAAAAACTTCTGCCGGAATGGGGCGGCTAAAATAATACCCCTGCCCTTCATGGCAATCCTGCGCCTGCAAAAATTGAAGTTGCTCCTCATTTTCCACCCCTTCAGCCGTAACCTTCAGCTTCAAATGGTGAGCCATAGAGGCAATGGTAGATACAATGGCCGCATTTTTGCTGTCAATCAGCACCTCATTTACAAAGGAACGGTCAATTTTAAGACGATCAATCGGAAGATTCTTCAAATAATGCAATGAGCTATAACCCGTTCCAAAATCATCAATACTGATTGCAACACCAATAGCCTTTATTTTTTTCAACTGTTCAAAAGCCCGATCCTTATCAAAAGTCATACTCTCAGTAATCTCCAGCTCTAAATAGCGTGGTTCCAGTCCCGTATAGGCCAAAATGCCCCGAATTACATCCACCAGTTTTTTTTGCTGGAATTGGCGCATGGATAAATTGACCGAAATCGGGATCGGTGGATACCCTAGCTCCTGCCACTGCTTATTTTGGAGACACGCCTCACGCAACACCCATTCCCCCAAGGGCACGATCAGGCCACTTTCTTCAGCTACTGGAATAAAATCACCCGGCATCACCATCCCGCGATGAGGATGATTCCAACGCACCAGCGCTTCCAAACTCGTTAGCTCGCCACTTTGCAGATGGACGCGTGGCTGATACACCAATGAAAATTCTTCATTTTCAAGCGCTCGCCGCAAATCATTCTCCAGCTGGAGCCTTTCATGCGCTCGCATCTGCATCGCACTAGCATACCGCTGAAAATTCACTCCTTGCTCCTTGGCACTATGAACGGCTGTATCCGCCTGCTGAATAAGTTGTTCGCTCTGATTCGCATCCGACGGGTACAAAGCTATGCCAACGCTCACCATCACATGATAAGACTCCCCATTAATATCAAAAGGCTGATCGAACAGCTTCACCATATCATCAATACGATTTCTCATGGCATCTGAATCTTCGTAGCCCATTAGAAGAAAGGCAAATTCATCTCCACCCATGCTAAAGACAGCTTCCCCTTCACGGCAAAAATGCCCCAAGCGTTCGCCTACCGCATACAGCAAATAATTGCCTGCCGTATGCCCAAGCGAATCATTAATCGCTTTAAAACGATCAATATTTAGCACTAAAAGCGCTACTGTCTCATCAGATTTCAGTGAGTTGCGCAATATTTTATCCAGGCGCTGGGAAAGACGACGGCGATTGGGAAGGCCTGTTATATCATCGTTATAAGCAATATGATTAAACTCAGATTCTGCCGCCTGTTTTTCCCGATAAGGAACCAGAACCATAAGCCGGACTAGACCGCTCAACAGATTATAAAATGCAATCACGTTCGTCAAAAGTCCTATAAGATGATTGATATCACTCATTTGCTTAGCAAATAAATAGAATAACTGGCTCACAACACACAGCCCAATCCCACGAACGATAAGCAACATGCCCAACTCCGCAGGGCGGACTTTTCGGTATTTTCGTACTCCAAAAATAAATGTAAGCACCAGCAGTAACATGACAACCAGATTCAACGTCCAGCCCAGGTTACCTAATTCGTACCGTATACGTAGATCTGGTAAGCCTGCATCATATGCCTTAATAACTCCTAGAATCAGCAACGTACAACCTATCCCTGCCCACAAAGCCACTGTTTTGTATTCAGACTTCGTCCTTCTAAATGGGAGAGAACAAACGAATAGGAGCATAATAGAGGTAAAGGCACGATTTACAAATAGTAGCCACAACGAAATGCCCGGAGACAAAGCAAAGTCCGTCAGGCTTACGAAACTAAACGAAACAATATGAACAAGGTAAAGCAGACCAGCCACCAGAAATGTTGGGGCAATAAGAAGTCTCTGCCAGGTCAACTGTTCCAGCAAAACGGACCAGGATTGATAAAAAATAGAAAAACAAATCGCAGCACAGGCGAACCCTATAATCGGATATAACAAGAAAAATACATTATAGGAGTATATTTTATTCAAAGTTACGTGAAATAACTGAACTAAGACAAACAAAACTATGGCGGCAATACCAATGCCTATCGTTTTTTTTACTTCCAGCCGTATATTCATTCAGCCTCTTCAGCCCCCTGCATATCGGAGATTCCGATCATCTAAGACGTTTGACAGCTTTGGAAGCCGTTGTTTAAGTCTATAGTATCAAAAAAAATGTTGTATTCTGGTATATAATAGCATTTAATCTGTGAAAGGTGAATCATTTTTTTGTTCTATATTCATGAATTTATTTTCGCATTTGCGCAAATGCACGAGCTTACAGTACCAAAAAAGCGCATCATCTTTTCAGATCATGCGCTTCAGACGACATTTTTCAATTAGGTGATACCTATACCCCAACGCTGCACACCACAACAGAAATAGTATGTACAGGACCCCTCTGCGAAAATCTCATCATATTAGACTACAGGAAGTGTGATTTTAAATTGTGTACCGCTTCCATGCTTACTGTCTACATGAATGAAGCCTCCATGATTTTTGATAATACGATAGCTCACAGCCAATCCCAAGCCGGTTCCACTTTCTTTTGTTGTAAAAAAAGGATCAAATAAACGCGCCAATGTATTGTGATCCATCCCTAATCCGTTATCTTCAATACAAATGTGGACATAAGAGCCCTCAAGCACGGTATGGATATCAATGCATCCCTCTCGTTCCCCGCCGATGCTTTCAATGGCATCCATCGCATTTTTAATCATATTGAGGATAACCTGCTTAATCTGCTTCACGTCAATGGAAACCTTCATGAGTTCATCATTTTCATCCAGTGCGATCTGGCAGCCCTTCATCAACGCCTCGCTTTCTGTCAGCATCACTACTTCTTTCAACAGTCCCATCACAGATACTGCCGTTTTTTGCGGAGCCGAAGGCTTGGACGAATTTAAAAACTCGTAAATAATGTCGTTCGCACGATCAATTTCGGTTAAAATAATGCGGGCATACTCATCCCTGCCCAACTCCACCAAGTGCGGCCGAAGCAATTGAATAAAACCCCGGATTGCAGTAAGCGGGTTACGGATTTCATGGGCGATAGAGGCCGAAATACGTCCCAGCATTGCCAGCTTGTCGTTTTGATACGCTGTCTGCTCAATCTGCTTATAATCCGACACATCCTTTACACTAAACAAAAAATCGCCATCCATCTGATCACCGTAGGTCACTGTTATCAACCAATGCCGACCATACTCATCAATCAACTCATGATAGCGCTTTCTATGAAAGATAGTTTCTTTATAAATCCGCATGATTTTCTTCTTCTTAAACCGACTTAACTCAGGATGATGCAAAATTTGCATCAGGTTGCGACCCGCGAGCGAACTACGTGGTAGCTCCAGTAATCTCGCCATTTGCACGTTAATAAAGGTCAGTACCCCGTCACTGTCAAACAGCATGATACCACTATCCAGGTTCTCCAGTACATTTTCATACTTATTATTGGCGATCTGTGTGGAAGGGCAAGCTCCCACGGTATCAAGCAAGGCTTCTTGGAATTCACTGATCATGCCAGGCTTCCCCCTTGTATCGGAATGATAAACTGGCCGTATCGGACGTGTAATATTCTTGAAGAAGAGAAAGGCATCTATCGATCACCCTTCAAATGGTGTAAAAAACAGTTTCAATCAACTCCGACCATTTTTTTCGATTCGAGTCTTATTTTATGATAGACAAGATTAAGGATCACAGTCAATCGGAAAAAGTGTCGAATCCACATTTTTATCCTATTTTCTTTCGTCATAATATCTGCGCAACATTACAAAATAAAAAAATAAGTTAAAAATAAGCGCCCTACACACCAAAGAAGCTCTCCAGATTTGAGAGCTTCTTTGGTGTGTAGGATGTCAACTGCCGCTCTTATTATGTTGAAGCCGGGATCGTCTTTGACTCATAACAGCCAGTCTTCTCTTAAGCTCTCCCTGCCATTTCTCATCATTCATCTGTTTCGCTACCGTCAATAAATCCAGCGACATGTCAATTTGTCGCTTCACAATTTCAAATGCATCTTCACTCTCACGATTTACACAGTTTTCAAATATCGTATCATCGTCTTCCATGACATAATCCTGAAAATCAATCTCAGATGCCCCATCTCCATGTGCATACTCAGCCAAAATTTCATACTCATTTTCAACTTTATAATGAACTTCAATGCGATGACATACCGGGCAAAACAGCAAAGGAACATTATGGACTTGGGTGCGGTAATGCTTCAGCGTTCCCTTGGTTCCTACCATGCTTGCTCCACAGCAATAACTCATCCGGGCTCAGCCTCCTCTGAACAAAACCTGTTCTGCCTTGTTTATCTTCTACAATACCTTATTCGCTTTCATCAGGCAAAATTCCTCCAGAACACAACAACATTTCCATAATTATTTGTTACTTCACTCTGTATTACATGATTCAGACAGGCTATTCCTATATCTCCGCTGCATAGCGCAGGCAAGCAAGCCCCCAACAACGGTAAAGTAACCGCTGGTTGGGGGCTTGCTTGTTTAAGTTCAACTTGTAAAGCTAATATTACAGATTTTTATCGCCTGGTTTCCAGTTCATTGGGCACAAGCCACCGGATTGCAAAGCTTGCAGTACACGCAATGTTTCTTCTACACTGCGGCCTACATCGTTGTGGTTAACCACTTGATATTTAAGTTCGCCTTCTGGATCAATGATGAACAAGCCGCGCAATGCAACGCCTTCTTCTTCGATCAGAACACCATAGTCGCTTGCTGTTTTTTTCGTGATGTCAGAAGCCAACGGGAAGTTCAGTTTGCCCAGACCGTTGTTTTCTTTAGCTGTGTTGATCCATGCTTTGTGGCTGTGCACGGAGTCTACACTGATACCCAAAATTTCAGTATCCAGCTCTTTGAATTGGTCAGCTGCATCGCTCAATGCTGTAATTTCTGTTGGGCATACAAAAGTGAAATCCAGTGGATAGAAGAAAAATACGAGCCACTTGCCACGGTAATCGGAAAGTTTCACCGAGCCAAATTCTTGACCGTCTCCAGATACTGTTTCCAATGCAAAATCAGGTGCGGGTCTTCCTACCAATCTTTCTGCCATAATGTGAAATCCTCCTTTAAAATATGTAAGAAAAACACCAATTGTGTTTTCCTCAATCAACTGTATTGTAATAAACCACCTACTTGATAAATGTTATCATTCGCTGAAATCAAAGTCAATATTGTAACCATTACTTTTTTATAATTATTTTAAACTAGCTTAAAAATTCACAATTTATTCACATTTCAAGAGCTTTCTGATATGCAAGTAGCTCCTGATTACTCAGGAGCTACTGTGTCAAACATTTGCTATAAAATTATACTGTATAACCTCACTATATAATAGGAAGCTTTTTTTCAGAACAAATACGTTTCTGGGGACTTTAGCGAATAGCTGCTGCGATCAAATCGCCCATTTCAGTTGTCGAGATCGCTTGTGATTTATCCACCGCGATATCTGCCGTACGGTGTCCTGCATCCAGTACCTCAGCTACCGCCTTCTCGATAGCGTCAGCTGCTTTCTCGTACCCGAAGGTGAGGCGGAACATCAAAGCAACGGACAAAATCGTTGCAATGGGGTTCGCCAGTCCCTGACCAGCAATATCAGGTGCTGAGCCGTGCACCGGCTCGTACAGACCGAAGCTGCCTTCTCCCAGTGATGCAGAGGAGAGCATACCGATGGACCCAGTCAGCATAGCTGCTTCGTCACTAAGAATGTCACCAAACATATTTTCGGTTACAATGACGTCAAAACTGGATGGACGACGCAGCAATTGCATGGCACAGTTATCGACCAATACATGCTCAAGCTCGACATCTGGGTAATCTACAGCGACCCGGTTAACAACTTCACGCCATAAACGAGAAGTTTCCAGTACATTAGCCTTATCCACCGATGCGAGCTTTTTGCGACGCTTTTGTGCAATTTCGAAAGATTGGCGAACAATACGCTCTACTTCTGTTACATTATATGCGCAAGTATCGACCGCTTCTTCCCCCTGAGCACTCTCTCGTCTGTACTTCTCACCGAAATAAATGCCGCCCGTCAGTTCGCGCACCACGATCAAGTCCGTTCCTTCCAATACCTCTGGTTTCAATGTAGACGCGTCCTTGAGACAATCGAAAACGACAGCAGGACGAAGATTTGAAAATAGACCGAGCTCTTTGCGAATACCGAGCAATCCGGTTTCAGGACGAAGCTCCTTAGGATTGTTGTCCCATTGTGGTCCACCTACCGCTCCCAACAGCACGGCATCTGCAGATTGACATACGGCCAGTGTTTCTTGCGGCAATGGAGTCCCCTTCTTATCAATGGCAATCCCGCCGAACAGCGCATGCTCTGTTTCAAATGAGAGGCCAAACACTTCTTCCGTACGTTTCAAAATTTTCTCTGCCTCTGCGACCACTTCAGGTCCGATTCCGTCTCCCGCTATTACTGCAATCTTTTTAACGTCTGCCATCACGTACACTCCTCTTGTTATACAGCCATACAGCCGTATTTCTCATACCTTCTTTGTAACATATTTGGGAGGGCTTTGACCAAGATATAGAATCTATCAATTCAATAGGCTTAGCCTATAAGCTGATTTTTTCATCAGAGAATAAGAAAACAGGACCGATACCGATCCTGTCTATACTCATTCCTTGGGCCTGTATAAAATTAGGATTTATAGTCTACGCGATTGCTGTAATTTTTACGCTTGTCGATCAAACCGTTCAGTGCATCCACATAAGCCCGTGCACTTGCTTCCAAAATATCGGTGCTTACCCCACGTCCCTGTACAGATATTCCGTTCTGAGTCAGCACCACATGTACTTCCCCTAGAGCGTCCTTGCCATGGGTAACAGATTTAATGGAGTAATCAGAAAGTACAACACTCTCGCTGCTGGCTTGATCAATCGCGTTATAGATCGCATCGACTGAACCATTCCCTTCAGCTTCTGTCTCAATCACCTGACCTTCATCGTTAACCAGTCGCACTTGTGCGGAAGGCGTAGCCTTGTTCCCATAAGTTACGAAAATGGTTTCCAGCTTGAAGACTTCAGGTGCATCGGCCAATTTTTCTTCCAGCAATGCCAGGATATCATCGTCCGATACTTCCTTCTTCTTATCAGCCAAATCCTTAAACTGCCCAAAAGCGCGATTCAGATCTTCTTCGTTCAATTCGTAGCCCAACTCAACCAAACGCTCCCGGAAAGCATGACGCCCTGAATGCTTGCCCAGCACCAGCTTGCTTTCTTTCAGACCGATACTTTCCGGTGTCATAATTTCATAGGTCGTCTTTTCCTTCAGCATGCCGTCTTGGTGAATACCTGATTCGTGCGCAAAAGCGTTAGCACCCACGATCGCCTTGTTGCCCGGCACTACCATCCCCGTCAAACGGCTAACCAATCGGCTCGTGCGTGCAATTTCAGACAATTGCAGAGACGTTTTGGCTTGGAAAAATTCCTGTCTCGTCTCCAGTGCCATGGCGATTTCCTCAATGGCCGTGTTTCCAGCACGTTCACCGATACCGTTAATAGTCCCCTCGATCTGATCTGCACCGTTCAGGATCGCAGCAAGCGTATTAGCAGTAGCCATTCCCAAGTCATTGTGGCAATGTGCACTCAACTGAATCTTCTCCACATCAACCACATTTTGCTTGATATGTTTGAATATATTTCCGTATTCGTAGGGTGTTAAGTAACCTACCGTGTCTGGAATATTGACGACAGAAGCCCCTTCCTGTACAGCCATGGTGACCATTTCAACCACAAAATCAAGCTCCGTACGTCCTGCATCCTCCAATGAAAACTCCACTTTTGGCAAATACTTCAATCCATAACGAATGGCTGCACGGGCAGTTTCCAATACCTGTGCCTTCTCCATCCGTAGCTTATGCTGACGATGAATTGGAGAGGTTGCCAAAAAGATATGGATACACGGGTCCTGTGCTCCCTTAAGCGCCTCGCGAACCGCATCAATATCTTGTTCCCTTGCACGCGAAAGGCCAATAACGGTCGAATTTTTTACAGCTTTTGCCACTGCATTAACAGCCGCCAGATCACCCGGAGAAGCAGCCGGGAACCCAGCCTCCATACGATCGATTCCCAGCTTTTCCAACTGATGAGCGATCTCTACTTTCTCACGAGTATTCAAGTTCACGCCAGGTGACTGTTCTCCGTCTCTCAACGTTGTGTCAAATATATATATTTTGCGCAACCTAACGCACCTCCTCAGGATTTGGACCCTTAAATTACAATGCGGCTCACGCAATAAGCAGGGCCGCATTGTAATTAATATTTATAAATAATTCATGTTGTCGAGCTTATAGTACAAAAGGTTGTTACTTTTTGATCCAATGCATCATTTCACGCAATTGTCCGCCCACCACTTCAATCGGATGGTTAGCTTCATTACGACGAGTAGCCGTCAGGAATGCACGTCCAGATTGATTTTCAAGGATGAAGTCACGAGCAAATTTACCTTGTTGAATGTCAGTCAATACATCCTTCATGGCTTTCTTCGTATCTTCTGTTACCACACGTGGTCCAGTTACATAATCGCCATATTCTGCTGTATTACTGATGGAATCACGCATTGTTGCCAATCCACCTTCATACATCAGGTCAACGATCAGCTTAAGCTCATGCAAACATTCGAAGTATGCCATCTCAGGAGCATATCCGGCTTCAGTCAATGTTTCAAAGCCCGCTTTTACGAGTGCGCTCACACCGCCACACAATACCGCCTGCTCACCGAACAGGTCCGTCTCCGTTTCTTCACGGAAGGAGGTTTCAATTACGCCTGCACGTGTACAGCCAATGCCTTTTGCGTAAGCAAGACCGATTTCTTTGGCTTGGCCTGTTGCGTCCTGTTCAATTGCGATCAATCCCGGTACACCAAACCCTTCCACATAGGTACGACGTACCATATGTCCTGGGGATTTTGGAGCAACCAGCAATACATCGCTATCTTTAGGAGCTACGATTTGTCCAAAATGAACATTGAAACCATGGGAGAACAAAAGTGCTGCGCCTTTTTTCAGGTTAGGTTCGATTTCGTTTTTGTAGACAGAAGCTTGAGTTTCATCAGGCAACAAAATTTGAACCACATCTGCACGGCTTGTTGCATCAGCTACGTTCAGAACTTCAAAACCGTCGTTTCTTGCGACATCAGCTGATTTGCCTTCACGCAAACCAATAACAACATTTACACCACTGTCACGCAAGTTTTGTGCTTGAGCATGTCCTTGGCTACCGTAACCAATTACGGCCACTGTTTTTCCTTTCAATACGCTGAGTTCTGCATCTTTTTCGTAGTACGTTGTAACTGCCATGGTTAATTTCCTCCTTTTAATTGGACCCTTCATAATGAGCGGGTACTCCAAGAGACTTCGCCTCATGATTGGTATCTAAAAATCTCTTCGAGCACCCGCTCTTATGCGGGCGGTTCTTTAATGATGTAATGCGCTATAAGCGGTAAATCGTTAAAGCTTTATATTATGCATTTCCACGTATCATAGCTGTAACCCCGGTTCGGGTCAACTCGCGAATACCGTAAGGCTTCAACAACTCGATCATCGCATCGATTTTTTCAGTATCGCCAATGACCTGAACAATCAAGCTTGTCGTTCCAACATCAATTACAGCTGCTCTGAACGTTTCTACCACGCCCATAATTTCTGGTCGCTGAGGCGGTTCAGCCTTTACCTTAATCATTGCCAATTCCCGAGCAACCATCGGCTTGGAACTGAGATCGATGACCTTGATCACATCAACCAGCTTGTAAAGCTGCTTTTCAATCTGCTCCAGGTTGTTCTCATCTCCTACAGTCACAATGACCATACGGGATAATCCAACTTCTTCCGATTGACCCACAGTTATGCTCTCAATGTTGAAGCCACGGCGACCAAACAGTCCGGACACACGTTGCAAAACGCCGGGATGATCATTTACCAGTACAGCAATGGTATTTTTTGTCGTCATTTTACTCGTCCCCCATCAGCATTTGATCAATTGTCGAACCTTGCGTCACCATCGGATATACATTCTCTTCCTTGCTGACTACAAACTCGACAACGACCGGTCCGGGTGTATCAAGCGCCTCCTGCCAAGCCCGACGTGCTTCTTCCTTATTCGTAGCACGCAGTCCTTTGACACCGTATGCTTCGGCCAGTTTCACAAAATCCGGGCTTCCAGCCAGGTCAATGTGACTGTACCGATTGTTATAGATCAATTCCTGCCATTGGCGAACCATTCCAAGTACCTGGTTGTTGATGATTACGATTTTGACCGGAATGTTATTGATTGCACAGATGGCTAATTCCTGCGAACACATCTGCATGCCACCGTCTCCGTTAATCGATATTACCAATCTGTCGGGATTGGCCATCTGAGCGCCGATGGCAGAAGGGAAACCAAATCCCATCGTACCCAGTCCACCAGAGGTGACCCATGAACGTGGCTGATTAAATTTGTAATACTGTGCTGCCCACATTTGATGCTGTCCTACGTCCGTCGTAACGATTGCTCCGCCCTTGGTCGTTTTATCCAACAATTCAATAACCCATTGTGGTTTAAGCACTGTTTCAGAATCCTTATAAGAAAAAGGTTTCGCAGCTTTCCATTGCTGAATTTGCGCTCTCCATGCATCTGCCAGATCCGCGCGTTTCACATCCTGATTCAGCAATTCCAATACTGCCTTCACGTCGCCTACGATTGGAATATCCGCGGCAACATTTTTTCCGATTTCAGCAGGATCGATATCAATGTGTACGATTTTGGCTTGAGGAGCAAATCCATCCAACTTGCCTGTCACCCGATCATCAAAGCGGGCACCGATACAGATCAGCAAATCCGACTGTTGAATCGCCTGATTGGAAGTGTATGTTCCGTGCATTCCCGGCATCCCTGTCCAGAGTTCATGTCCACTTGGGAATCCTCCCAAACCAAGCAATGTTGTTGCAATCGGAATTTCCGTTTTACGAACAAACTCGTAAAGTGCTTCATGTCCACCGGAGTATACAACTCCTCCACCTGCCAGAATGAATGGACGTTCTGCTTCGGCGATAGCTTGAGTCAGCTTGTCTAGTTGAATTTTGTTGGGCAACACATTCGGGTTGTAACCCCGCATGGTCACAGGTTCCGTCTGTGGAACAAACAACGTCTGGGCTGCGGAGACATCCTTCGGAATATCAATCAGTACTGGTCCTTTTCTACCTGTATTGGCAATATGAAATGCCTCATGGATGATTCGCGGCAGATCCTCTACATCTCTCACCAGATAGCTGTGTTTCGTAATCGGCATTGTAATTCCCGTGATATCAGCTTCCTGGAAAGCATCTGTACCGATCAGGGAAGATACAACATTACCCGTGATGACCACCAACGGCACCGAATCCATATAAGCTGTCGCTATGCCAGTTACCAGGTTTGTCGCTCCAGGTCCGGAAGTCGCGATACAGACACCAACTTTACCGCTTGCCCGTGCATAACCATCTGCCGCATGAATAGCTCCCTGCTCATGACGAGTGAGGACATGCTTGAAATCCTTGAAGCCGTACATGGCATCATAGATATAAAGCACTGCACCACCTGGATATCCAAAGACACACTCTACTCCCTCCAGCAAAAGGCTACGGAGTAAAATTTCCGAACCTGTAATCACCTCAGGCTTCATCCACTTTTGACGTAATTCATCGGTTGACCTAACTTCAGGAATTTGTGCACTCATTGGTCATCCTCCTTTACAAAATTTACATACAGCTGACATTTGTAAAAACAAAAAAACCTTTCATCCCTAGAACAGACTTGCTGTTACTGAGGGACGAAAGGCTGTAGCTTCCGTGGTACCACCCGTGTTTGCCCGATATTTCGCAATACCGAACCTTGGCAGGTACAGAAATCACAAAGGATCTCCATATCTGGCGTCTGTAACGTAGACCGTACGATTTTCCCTAATAGGCGATTCGGCGCACCGTTAATATCATGGGGCCCAAATACTTTTCAGGAAAACAGCTCCAAGGTGAGCTCGTTAAAAAGGGATTTTGGTGAAGCTTGCAGCTAATGCCTCACTCTCTGAACAAAAGAGCCCTAATCACTTCGTCCTCTTCATTGCCGTTGTGTTCATGTCATTCTTTCAAATGTTTAGACACATTATATGTCCCCCATCTGGGATAGTCAATACCCATATTTCATAAAAATTTATGTTTCTCCGCTTAAACACCTCTGGGTCGCACGCTTGTAAGAGGTACCCGCATATTATAAAAAAGACCGCACAGTGAGATTTTGTACTCCTTCAAAGACCAAGTCATATCTTGTTAAAAGGGTAAAAAGGAGGCCCGTTTATGATTCGCAAACGATGCGCCCAAGATGACAACATGATATTTCGTCTAATCGAGCAAGAACTTGTCCCTCTATCGCATTTAAGTGCCCAAGAAATGGATCAAATACGTAAAGAATTACCCCGGCGCTTAAACCGGGGCATCACTTTTGTAGCTTGCAGACCGGATAATGCACAGGTTGTTGGCTTCATTCATGTTATGCTGCATGGAGAACTATTATACATTGATTTGATCGCAATTTCTTCGGCTCATCAAGGTAAAAGATACGGAAAAAAGTTGCTGGAGTATGCCGAGCAATACGGCCGACTGCGACGTTGCAAGCGGGCTAAAGTGATGGTGGACGAAGACAATGTGCGAGGGATCCATTTTTATCTACGCCATCAATACCACATGCTACGATATGTGGCTCTAAGCCGATGTCACGAACTCGAAAAGTCATTGTGAAAAGCATGGTTTTCGGGATTTTGTAAAACTAAAAAAAGTTAGGGTAAAAAGGATAGCCTACCCCGGGGTAGCCCCCGTCTGTGTACGGTCCATACTGTGGACCATATCCTGGCCCTCCATAGCCTGGTCCTCCATAACCTGGACCGTAGCCACCGTAGGCACCAACGTATGGAGCTGTGCCAATGGCAAGCAAATCAAAAAGCACCAGAGGAATAATCGCCTTCGTGTTTACTTTTTTCTTACGGTTTGGTTGGAGAATCAGTCGGTTACCTGAAATGCGAATCAGCTTGCCACTGACCCGGGAGCCATCCTTACGTGTAGCGAAGATGACTTTGCCGACAAGCTTCTCCACCTGCTTTCTGGTTACTGCCTGTTTCATCGTATTTCCTCCTTCTTTCTCAACGGATGGACAGATTGAACGGCTCCTTGATAGCTTACCACCACCACAAAATAGACTGGAGCTGACAGGGGCCGAGCGTCCGTCCAATCTGCATAGCACAGTCTATTCCATTCAAGCCAGAAGCGTATGTTTAAATGCCTGCACAATGTAAAAAAATCCGGTACCTGCACATGCAGATACCAGATTTTCATATACACTAACGCGTATATTTAAAAACATTCAGCTGTCTATGAGTTATTAACGCTTGCTTGGATCATACAGTTGACCCAAAGCAGCCGGAGCGCGTGAACGTCCAACTGCCGCCACCAGCACAATAATCGTCAGGAGATACGGCAACATAAAAATAATTTCCTGGGGAATACTTTGCGACCATGCGAACAGCTGCACATAGTTGCGAATGGCTTGTGAAAAACCGAAAAACACTGCCGCGCCAAAAGCACCGAGCGGATTCCATTTACCGAAAATCATAGCAGCAATAGCAATATAGCCCTGCCCCGAAACGGTATTATGTGAGAACATATTGGTTGTAGTCAAAGTGATTGTTGCTCCACCAATCCCAGCCAACGCACCACTAATCATAACACCGATATAACGAAGGCGATTGACCTTGATTCCCACGGTATCGGCTGCACCCGGATGCTCCCCTACTGAACGCAAACGCAAGCCAAACGGAGTTTTATACAAAGTAAAGTAGCCAATTATAACCAATAGAATAGCTAGATATGTCGTTGGGTAGGCTTGGAAAAATGCTTTTCCTGCAATCGGAATATCCACAAGATAAGGGATGGATATCTCGTTAAAGCCTTGAATTCGACCGGTGTCACCATCACCCTCGAATAACAGCTTAACCATGTACAGGGTACTACCCGCTGCCAAGAAGTTAATGACAATCCCGCTAATAACCTGATCGGCTTTAAACGTAATAGAGGCAACAGCATGAATGAGCGAAACCAGAATACCGAACACCGCAGCTGACAGCACACCTACCCAGGCCGCAGAGGTGCCTCCTAGTCCAGCTTGCTCGGCATAAAATCCGCCAACACCTGCCGCAAACGCCCCAAATACCATAAGTCCTTCCAATCCCAGATTCGTTACACCGGATTTTTCCGAAAAAACTCCGCCAAGAGACGCAAAAATAATCGCCGTCGCAAAAACGAGCGTTGTATGGATTAATTCACCAAGTGTTAACCAACTCATTTTACAACACCTTCTCTTTCTTACGCTTGGAGTAGAGCGGCTTTACAACCCAACGCACAATGCCTTGGGCCGCAATGAAGAAAATAATCGAGCCAATGACTACTCGGATAATTTCTGGCGGTACATCCGCGCTAAAGCTCATCCCCGCAGAACCATACGTAAGTGTTCCGAACAAAACAGAACCGAGCAGTACACCGAACGGATTATTCATCCCGATCAAAGACACAGCGATACCGTCAAAGCCCGTTCCCGGTGACCCTGCCATGACAGATTGATAATGGAAAACCCCCAGCACCTCAAAAGCACCAGCCAATCCGGCAAAAACACCACTAATAAACATCGCTTTTATAATATTGCGATTTACATTCATGCCTGCATAACGGGATGCATCCTGATTAAATCCGACAGCCCGAAGCTCATAGCCCTGCTTTGTTTTCCACATAAAAATATAGAAAAACACTGCCGCCAGCACAGCAATAACTGTGCCCCAATGAACCCGAGCATTCCCCATCATCTGGGACAGCCAATCAATGGAAATGGAAGCGGAAGGTTGGATATCCACAGAGCGATTTTCGCCTTCCATAAGTGCAAACTGATTAATCACCAAATTAGCCAAATACAGGCCGATCCAGTTCATCATAATACAGGTAATAACTTCGTTCACGCCTCGCTTAGCCTTCAAATAGCCAGCAATCGCTGCCCACAAGCCTCCGAAAACTGCTCCTGCGATCACAGCCAGCGGTGCATGAATGATAGCAGGCAGCCCATGAAGTTTGATGCCCACAATCGAAGCAGCTGTCATACCGACCAAAAACTGCCCTTCGCCACCGATATTAAACAACCCGGCACGAGCCGCAAAAGCAAATGCCAATCCTGTTAGAATCAAAGGAGTCATCTCACGGATCGCTTCGCCAAAGTTGTAGGAATCTCCATACACACGGCTAAATAAAGCGGAATAAGCCACAATAGGGTCATACCCGCCAATCATCATCACGATAGCACCCAGAAGGAGGCCTAAAATAATAGAGACTAGAGCCAGAACAAAGGAGTCTTTTGTGAATATTTTTAATAAGTTAGCCATTCTCTGCTCCTTTCTTCACTGCACTTCCTGCCATCATCAGTCCCAGTTCCTGGTCATTCGTTTCTTCAGGCAGCACTTCCCCGACAATCTTGCCTTCATAGATAACAGCAATTCGATCGGATACATTCATAATCTCGTCCAGCTCAAAAGAAATGAGCAGTACTGCTTTACCTTGATCCCGCTGGGCAATCAATTGTTTCTGGACAAATTCAATAGCCCCGACATCCAGCCCGCGTGTAGGCTGCGCCGCAATGAGAAGGTCTGGGTTTTTATCAATTTCACGCGCTATGATTGCTTTTTGCTGATTCCCACCAGATAGCGATCTTGCCTTGGTATGAATATCTGGTGTTCTAACATCAAACTTCTCGATAAGACTTTTTGCCTGCTTTTCTATAGCGTCCTTGTTCAAGAAGCCATTTTTACTGTAAGGCGCCTGATAATACGTCTCCAGCACCATATTTTCACTCATGGAAAAATCGAGCACCAATCCATGCTTATGGCGGTCCTCCGGTATATGTGAAACGCCTGCCTCTGAAATTTTGCGCGGTGGCTGATTTGCCAGTTCTTTTCCGAGCAAACGGATACTTCCGCTATCCACCTTGCGTAATCCTGTCAAAGCTTCTATCAGCTCACTCTGTCCATTGCCGTCTACTCCAGCAATCCCCAAAATCTCGCCGGCCTTAACCTGCAGGTTCAATTCATTCAGAACATGAATGCCATCCTTGTTTTTAGAAATTACTTTGTTCATTTCCAGTACAGTTTGTCCTGGTTGAGCAAGCTTCTTATCCACTTTAAAGGACACACGACGGCCCACCATTTTCTCCGCCAGCTCATTTGGTGTTGTTTCGGATGTTTTGACCGTGTCAATAACTTTACCTCGGCGAATGATCGTAACCGTATCTGCAATTTGCATAATTTCTTTGAGTTTATGAGTGATAAGAATGATTGATTTGCCTTCAGCTACTAAGCGCTTCATAATTTCCAGCAACTCAGAGATTTCCTGCGGTGTCAGCACCGCGGTTGGCTCATCGAAAATCAGAATATCTGCACCGCGATAGAGCGTTTTGATAATTTCCACACGCTGCTGCATACCAACAGATATATCCTCAATTTTGGCATTCGGATTTACCTGAAGTCCGTATTGTTCAGACAACCGCTGTACTTCTGCGTCAGCCTTTTTATAATTGATTTTCAGACCTTTACGTGGCTCCGACCCAAGGACAATATTTTCGGTTACGGTAAACGGCTGTACGAGCTTAAAATGCTGATGCACCATGCCGATCCCCAGATCAATCGCCCTATTTGGACTATCAATCTGTACGGGGTTCCCTCCCATTTCAATGGTCCCTTCATCCGGCTGATATAGTCCGAAAAGAATATTCATAAGCGTAGATTTACCCGCGCCATTCTCACCCAAAAGGGCATGAATTTCTCCCTTATGCAGCTTGATGCTGATGGAGTCGTTGGCAACGATGCCGGGGAATCGTTTTGTAATTTGCTTTAACTCAACGACGGGGGTCGCTGCATCCATGAGATCACCCTTATACACTTTATAGTATGTGCTCCAATGAGCTGATATTGACCGTTATAATCTTATAACTCCAGACGTAAGAACAAGGCTAGTCTTATGAACCAGCCTTGTCGCCACCTCTATGTTCTTCAGTCTAACTTATTTCGAAGGGACTGTAATCTCGCCTTTAATGATTTTTTGCTTGTATTGTTCTACAAGATCAAGCACGTCTTTTGGAACGTTTTTTGTAGATGTATCTGCCAAACCAATTCCGTTATCTTTCAGAGCCAGTGTTTCGACACCGCCCTTAAACTTACCGTCAATTACTTCTTGGGATACGCGTTTTACTGCTTCATCTACGCGTTTTACCATGGAAGTTAATGTTACCTCGTCACCAAACTCAAGTGATTGGTCTTTATCTACACCGATAACCCATACTTGCTGACCTTGCTGCTTACGCGCGAGTGCTTCGTTAAATACGCCTGTTCCTGATCCGCCAGCTGCATGGAAAATAATATCCGCACCATCGTTGTAGATCGTTGCTGCTGCAGCCTTACCGAGATCTGGCTTATCAAATGCACCCGTATAGTTCACATTCAGTTGTGCTTTTGGATTAACAGCCTTAATCCCTGCTTCAAATCCTTTTTCAAAACGTTTGATCAGCGGGCTGTCTTGTCCACCCACAAAACCAATTTTGTTTGTTTTAGTAAGTTTACCAGCCACAACCCCCACCAGGAAGGAACCTTCATTTTCAGCAAATACAACCGATTTAACGTTAGGCGCATCCACAACACTATCAATGATCGCCAAATTTTTGTTCGGATTGTCTTTTGCTACTTGTCCAATCGCATTAGCTAGATTAAAACCGATTCCCCAAGTCAGGTTGAAATCACCCTTAACGAATTGGTTGAGGTTAGGAATATAATCTTGGTCGGATTTACTTTGCAGGTATTTAACTTTAACGCCTGATTCTTTCTCAATAGCTTGAAGTGCCTCCCAAGCAGATTGGTTAAACGATTTGTCGTTTACTCCACCCACATCAGTAACCATGCCAAGTTGGACATTTGATGTTTTGGCAGAACCGCCTGCTTCTCCACCATTTGCGTTGGACGCACCTTGATTTTTGTTACCGCAGCCTGCGAGAATGACCGAGATCGCCAGCAGCATAACCAAAGACATACTAAACAATTTCTTCATGCTGATACTGTTCCCCCTTAGTGTTAGATCCCTGGACTGTCTCTTTTCTTTAGAAAATACACATCATTTTCATGTCATTTACTGACGAGACAGATCGTACAGAAGACTTACTTTAGAGATTATACAATTATGATCGGCTAAAATCTAGACAATTAATAACCTTGGGTCAATTTTTTTTAGAATCCCAAAAATGTAAGCGTTACAAAATCGAAAAATCCATACATTCTATCATCACACGTCATATTTATTCGTATTTCGAAGAAAACGAAGTCCTTTTTAGTGTTAAGAATGTACAAAAAAAGGCGTCCCTACACAGCGTACTGCTCGGGACACCTTTGTTACCACTTTCGCGGTTTTTACGCCTTAATTAAGCGTTGATTTTACCTTTAGCAACAGTTGCCAAAGAGTTGAATGCATTAATATCATTGACTGCAAGATCAGCCAAGATTTTACGGTTAATGTCTACACCAGCCAATTTCAGACCGTGCATCAATTTGCTGTAAGACAAACCATTCAAACGAGCTGCTGCGTTGATACGCACGATCCACAGTCTGCGGAAGTTACGTTTCGTCTGACGACGGTCACGGTATGCGTAAACAAGCGATTTCATTACCTGCTCGTTAGCTGTTTTAAAAATGCGGTGTTTGGAACCAAAATAACCTTTAGCAAGCTTCAATACTTTTTTATGACGACGACGAACGACGAATCCGCCCTTTACTCTTGCCATATCAAAAGACCTCCCAAATAATGTTTATACTTTATTTATTTCCGTGCTTAATGCTATTTCAGGTTAGCAAGACCTTGTTTCAGACGTCTAACGTCCCCAGGTGCCATCTCAGGGTTAGTACCCAGAACGCGTTTTGCACGTTTGGATTTGTGGGAAAGCAAGTGGTTTCTGTAAGCTTTGTAACGCGTTACTTTACCAGTACCGGTAATTTTGAAGCGGCCTTTAAGGCTGCTATGTGTTTTCATTTTTGGCATTGAACTTCCTCCTTAATTTGTCATTGACTCTTTGGAGCCAATATCATAATCATGCTGCGTCCTTCGAGCTTGGGTTGGCGCTCCACGGTACAAAGATCAGCAACTTCCGTTTTTACACGTTCGAGAATTTTTTGTCCCACATTAGCATGGGTAATTTCGCGACCACGAAAACGAACAGAGCATTTCACCTTGTCCCCTTCATTCAGGAACTTCACCACATTGCGAAACTTGGTCTGGTAGTCATGTTCCTCGATGTTGGAACGGAACCATACCTCTTTGATGTCAACGATCTTCTGGTTTTTACGGGCTTCCTTTTCTTTCTTCTGTTGCTCATAGCGGAATTTACCGTAATCCATAATCCGACACACGGGCGGCTTCGCTTGAGGCGCCACGTTCACGAGATCCAAGTTTGCATCAATAGCCATTTGCAGAGCTTCACGAGTCGGTTTAATACCGATTTGTTCCCCGTTTGCACCAACTAGACGTACTTCTCTCACTCGAATCTCATCATTGATCATATGTTCCTTACTAATAACCCTCCACCTCCAGAACCTGTTATTGTTGTATTGTGTTTAAGCACAAAAAAGGGATGACGACTATGCAGCCGACATCCCTGTCTGATACTCAATTCATCATGAAAGTTCAATTCACAAATCATTGGATCATGACCAGCCGGCAATACCGGACAGGTGAGAAGTCGGACCTTCTGCTTGTTAATCCATACTTTTCAATTAACATACTCAAGTATCATATCATGCTACTACAGAGGTGTCAACACTTTTATAAAAAATTAGGTGTACACATCCGCTGTAGGTTGCATAGTCTTACTTCATTGTTAATTAGCCTTGCTTGCTCTGAACCTCTTCCAGACGAACGACACGCGTATGCTGGGTGTGGCTCCATTGCTTGTTGTTCTGTGTAAAGAACGCATAGAACGTAATCGGATACCACGAAATCAGATAGACTGGGAACAGCAGCAAGTACAGATATACTTTTTTGAACGTGACCTTTTCCAAGATCATCGCGATTAAAAAGGTGATAATATTCAGACTCACAGCCACAAAACCGGTCCAAGCAGGGAATTGTACGTAGATATTTTCAATATTGGGACCACCAAATAATACAATATCTATCCACATCGCTACTGTCATCAAAAAGGTAAACAGTACGATGTACACGTTCAGACCATAAAGAGCCATATCGAATTTAATCAGGCTTCTATGCTTGATACTCTGCCACAGCAACGGGAAGAAATAACGACGAGCAACCGTGAAGTGACCTTGCATCCAGCGCAGACGCTGTCTAGAAGAAGCTTTGAACGTCAACGGCTTCTCATCATACACCTTGGCATCGTAATTAAATCTTGGATACACGTTGCGTTGTGTACAACGCATAGTGAATTCCAAATCCTCTACCAGACTTGTTGCACCCCAGCCCATTTCCTTGAGCAGATTTGTTTCAAAGCACATGCCTGTACCACCGAGGAAATTAGCCATATTCAGGTTGTGACGTGACAACTGCCACAGACGGTTGATGTACCAATAAGATACCCCGTATGCTGCTGTGATCCAAGAGTCCTCAGGGTTCTTAGTATCAATGTATCCCTGGATAACACGAGCACCTGAGCACAAATCATTATTCATTTCGCTCAGGAAATTGGTATGCGCCAAATTGTCGGCATCAAACATGACAATGGCATCATATTGACGCCGCATAGCCCATAGCTCTTTGAGCATCCACTCAATAGCATAGCCTTTACCACGCAAATTCGGATTCGTACGTTCACAAGCATTCATGCCGTGAGCGCGAACGATGTCCGCTGTCTTATCTGTGCAGTTATCACAGATTACGAATACATCGTACAGTTCCTTTGGATAGTCAAGCTGCTTTAAATTTTCCATCAGTGCTCCGACAACTTGTTCTTCATTGTGGGCAGCGACTAAAATAGCAAATGATTTTTCTGGAGCCGCCTGCTCTTTCCTTTTCTTACGAACCAATCCGAACAAGGAGAATGCAAACTGATAGACTGCGATCAACGCCAGTATGATCTGGAGCGTCACGAAAATAGCGTCTAACATGATCTCTTGTTACCCCCTTTTTATACCCCTTTAAAAATCTTGCGTTTGTCTGTTTTCTATCTGTGTAGCGCAAGTTGCGGCGCTTTGTGCGCCTTTTCTGTAGTTTTGACCCGACCCTTGCTTTCTTCTTTGGCTCTGCGCAGCCCCCTTTTGGCTGACACAGGAATGCCATTACGATTTTCGTTGGTTTTCAATCTTTTGTCAAAGCCCCTAAACGGGTCTCAGCAGCAAAAAAACACGACAAATTCCCGTTTGAACCGAGAATGCGGCGCTGGACCTCTCATTCATGACGCTTAGGTCTTATTTTCATCCATTTGCTAACTTTTTATTTCTTTGGTCCCTCCTTTTTGTGGGCCAATTAGCAACCACTTCTAATCACTCTATCTTATTAGACGGATGAACGCAAAGAAAGTTATACAAAACGGCTTATATTCCATTAACATTTTTGTGTAGAATTGAACCAGGTAAGTGGTGATTCTTGAAATGAACAGCGTTTAAAAATATGATGAGAGCAAGAGAATAATTACTTAGATCTAATTCTGTCAAATGGATTCAAAATATTTGCCGACAGACCTGAACCGGCAACCGGAGGAAACCAAATGCAACGTCTAGTCGTAAAACTTGTAAATCTGGAGCAGCGATTGTTCAAATGGATCAACGGGCGCTTACACAACCGTTTTTTGAACTTTTGGCTGTATTATCTCACACATTTAGGCGGGGCTACCTTTACAATAGCCTCTACGCTTCTGATTTGGTGGCTCGCTCCGTATCCATGGAAAGATTCCGGCATGAAGGGAGCTATCGCTCTTGCGGTCAGTCACATTCCCGTGGCTATCGTCAAAAAACTGTATCCACGGATACGCCCGTACTTGGCGCTACCAGGTACGAATACATTCCGCAATCCCTTGTCGGATCATTCTTTTCCCTCAGGGCATACAACCGCTATTTTTTCGGCTACCGTTCCTTTTATGCTGCAGTCACCCATGCTAGCACTGTTGCTGTTGCCTGTAGCGATAATTGTAGGTTTTTCTCGAATTTACCTGGGGCTTCACTATCCCACGGATGTACTTGCAGGAGCAGTCATCGGAACGTCTGCAGCAATAGGAACGGTTGCATTCTGGCCTTAAAGCCGATATGGTATGATTGAGAACATCCCAGCAGGAACAGGTGAAATGAGAGTGGCTAAAAAACGAGTGTTATTATTATCGGAAGGTTTCGGTGCCGGACATACTCAAGCTGCCTACGCGCTCTCAAGCAGCTTGCGGAAGCTTTCTCCGGATGTGCAGACAAGAGTGCTGGAGCTGGGGAGCTTTTTGAATCCGAGAATGGCCCCGCTTATTATTACAGCATACAAAAAGACTGTTGTATCGCAGCCTCGCCTAGTCGGATTGGTTTACCGTCATCAATACAAAAAATCATTAAACCGTCTTACAACGCTCGCTTTGCACCGTCTGTTCTACACACAGACCCGGAATATTCTTCGGCAGCTTCGTCCCGATTTGGTGGTATGTACTCACCCCATCCCAAGCGCGGTCATTTCACGTTTGAAGCGCTTAGGCTTACATGTCCCGCTGTGTACCGTCATAACAGACTACGATGCACATGGAACATGGATTAGTCCTGAGGTTGACCGGTACTTTGTATCTACGCCTGAAGTCATGCGTAAGCTGCGCGCGCGCGGAGTACCTGTATCAAAAATCCAAGTGACCGGCATTCCGGTTCATCCTAATTTTTGGGAACATCCAGGGCACGATGAAATTAGAGAACAATTTGGACTTAAACCCATCCCGACAGTACTTGTTATGGGCGGCGGCTGGGGCCTGATGAACGACGAAGTCATACATCGTTCGCTTACCGATTGGAGAGAAAAGATTCAATTTATTTTTTGTTTGGGGCATAATGATAAAATTCGTCGTAAAATGGAGCTGGATCCTCGGTTTAATCATCCAAATATTCATATTTTCGGATTTACACGGGAAATCGACAAATTAATGGAAGTGTCGAATCTGCTCATTACCAAACCCGGTGGAATGACATGCACCGAGGGGCTGGCGAAAGGGATTCCGATGCTGTTTCACAAGCCTCTCCCTGGACAGGAAGAGGAAAATTGTCAGTACTTTACGGCTCAAGGCTTCGGAGAACCGATTACTTCGCTGGATGTTGTCGTTAAATGGATGAACCGACTGCTATACGATTTTCCAGAAATCGTTCGCAAGCGACAGGAGCACATCCATAATGTAGCGCGATATTATCCTCTTCAGAGCGCACAGAGTATTTTGGATATACTGGAACCAAACAGGGTGCTTTCCTAAAAGGAAGCACCCTGTCTTGTTTACTTTATTTATTTTGCCCGCTTTTACTTTCCATATTTTTCGAGTCGTATTTTTTCGTACTCTTCCAAAGCGTCTTTGCCAATCAGCACCTCGACACGATGAATATTCATACCTTTACCCATGAACTTTTGTTCATACTCTGTCATGACATGCTCCTCATTGATTCCATCACGATGAAGGTTTAACGAAATATTCGTCATTTGTAGACCACTATCAGCGAATGAATTCAGAGAAAACTCAAACAATGTCTCCGAGTCCGTCTTAAAATGAATTTGTCCTTTGCTGTTCAGAAGCTGCCGATACTTGTCCAAAAAACGCGGATGCGTCAAACGACGGCGTGCATGCTTGGCTTTAGGCCAAGGATCGCTAAAATTCAGATAAATGCGCTCTACTTCTCCTGGTTCGAAAACATTTTCGATCTGTTCGATGTTTGCCAGTGCCAATTTGATGTTGGGCGGTGTTACAACTTCTGATTCACTCCAGGCCAGACGAGACTTTTCTGTAGCACGGCGAACCAGCTCGTCATACATATCAAAGCCGATATAGTTAACCTCTGGATTACGGTAACTCATTTGGCTTATAAATTGCCCTTTACCCATACCAAATTCCACATGAATGGGACGATCATTACCAAATAACTGCTGCCATTTCCCCTTATACTGTGATGGTTCCAAAATGACCAGATCTTGCTGTTCTTCCAGACTTTCACGTATTCCTTTTCTTCCGCGTAAACGCATGTTACTCCTCCATATACTCTGTTATCAAGGAAAAAGGAATTTCACCCCCGCTTGAAGATACGGAAATGAAATTCCTTTTTCAATATATTTGGATTGGGGTCCAACTAATTTAATTGTTCATAGTCTACCCCATCAGCAGGTGAAAAATCAATTGTCTTTTGGCAAGCGGCTCTGATTTTTTGACGTGCGGCCGTTCCAATCTGACGATCCTGCCCAAAACGGACACCAGTCAATGCTAACGCCTCATCAAAGGTTAACTCAACAGTAACTTTATCCATACGCGTCTTATCCTGCGTATTCATAAAAGATCACCTCACGGGTTATTTGTGATGGAACCGACGTGCACTTCCCCTAAAGCAGGCGATAGAAACAGCATAGCTGCCTCCCTGAAGAATAGTCATTAGCAACTGATAACTTTTTATCTTCAGGATCAAAAACAGTCCTTTTATCATATGTCTGGTACCGCTTACAATATAACATATTGTGTAACCTTTTTCAATCCGCAAAGCTATAAAATCAGCACTTTTTAATGACTTTCTCGGTCAAGTGATTCCCATTTAAGATTGAATTTTGTTACAATAGGGTGATCGTAAAAAAAGGAGTCCTCCCATGAAAACAGATTTGTTGCCTGCTCCTCTCCTGTGGGGAGATAAACGGTTCCATACATGGAATTACGAAATGCGCGAGCAATTTCAAAATAAAGTGTTTAAAGTCATGCTGGATGCGGGTTTTACTTGCCCAAATCGCGATGGTTCCATTGCCAAAGGTGGCTGTACCTTTTGTAGTGCACGTGGATCAGGCGATTTTGCCGGACGTCGCCGCGATGATTTGGTCACCCAGTTCAATACGATTCGGGATCGCCAGCATTTAAAATGGCCCAACGCTAAATATATTGGCTATTTTCAAGCCTACACCAATACGTATGCCCCGGTTGAGGAACTGCGAGAATATTTCGAGGTTATTTTGGAGCAGCCCGGTGTTGTCGGTCTGTCCATCGCTACACGTCCCGATTGCCTGCCTGATGATGTAGTCGATTATCTAGCCGAGCTGAACGAACGCACGTATCTGTGGGTCGAAATGGGTCTGCAAACCGTTCATGAATCGACCTCTGAGCTGATTAATCGTGCTCATGATACGCAGTGCTATCTGGATGCAGTGGAAAAACTGCGCAAGCGGAATATCCGTGTGTGCGCCCACATCATTTATGGCCTACCGCAAGAGACGCATGAAATGATGCTTGATACAGGACGTGCAGTAGCTGCTATGGATGTGCAGGGCATCAAAATCCATCTGCTGCATCTCATGCGCAAAACGCCAATGGTCAAGCAGTACGAAGCAGGATTGCTACGCTTTCTGGAAAAGGACGAGTACATTAAGCTTATTGTAGATACGTTGGAGTTTTTACCCCCTGAAATGATCGTTCATCGGTTGACCGGAGATGCACCACGCGATTTACTGATGGGCCCCATGTGGTCGCTTAAAAAATGGGAAGTGCTCAACGGCATTGATAATGAACTGAAATCACGTGAAACGTGGCAGGGAAAATACTGGAGGAAGTCTTAAATGGGATTCCTGTCTGTTCTGAGCTATGCTCATCAATTAGTAGCTGCGCGGGTGCAGCCAGGCGATACTGCCGTAGACGCCACCGTCGGCACAGGAGCAGATACGTTGTTTCTGGCTAAAGCTGCTGGCAAACGGGGCCGCGTCTATGGCTTCGATATCCAGCAAGCAGCTTTGGATTACGCTCGTCGTCGACTGGAAGAAGACACCTCCCCTTCATTAGCGGAAGTATCACTATTGCTGCAAGGCCATGAGCACATGCGGGAGGTCGTCCCAGACCTGCTGCATGGTAAAGTGGCTGCGGTCATGTTTAACCTTGGCTACTTACCGTCCGAAGGCGCCGATCCTACGGTCATCACGCATACAGACAGCACGCTCGTCGCACTTGAAGCTGCCTTGCAATTGCTGCGACCGCGTGGTATTTTGACTGCCGTATTATATCCAGGGCATGCTGGAGGCAGGGAAGAAGCGGAAGCTGTTCTTCATTGGGCTTCTACCCTCCCAGTCTCCAGCGGTCAAAGCATTATTTACCGTCAACTACAACGAGACGCTTCACCTTACGTAGTGGCGGTTGAAAAGAAATAATGTCGAGTTGTTAAACTCGCATATTCTCGCATATTTAGGTAATGAGCGGTTTTTTAGCCGCCTTACATATATTTTATAGCGCCATATGGGTCTATTCTTCCGGTTTATTGCCCAGCGGCACGTTTTAATTGCCTGATTCTGTTAGATCGTACTCATTACTCATTATGGAGGAGAGAAATCATGCTAAAGCCATACCCGCTGCAATTCCAACCTGAGTTCAAAGAGAGAGTTTGGGGAGGACGGGCCTTAGAACAATTTGGTCTAACCCCACCAGAAGGACATATTGGTGAAGGATGGATGATTGCCGATCATCCGAACGGAACAACAACGGTCATCAATGGCGAGCTGGCTGGAAAAGGGCTGGATGAAATCCGCCAGACTTACGGACAGGATTGGCTTGGGGCAAAGGGCGTATCGAAAAAAGGCGGACGTTTTCCACTTTTGATCAAGCTGCTGGATTGCAATGATGATTTATCTGTTCAGGTGCATCCGACGGATGATTACGCCGGACTTCCAGCTGGAGAATTAGGAAAAACCGAAATGTGGTACGTGCTTGATGCCAAGCCTGATGCCAAAATCATTTATGGTCTGACCGAAGGTGTAACTCGTGAAAGTCTGCGTACAGCTCTTGAAAGCGGAGATATCATGGGCAGTTTGCGCCAAGTTCCAGTTGAAGCTGGCGATACATTCTTCATCCCCGCTGGAACCGTGCATGCACTGTGTGCGGGTGTAGTGGTTGCTGAAATTCAGCAAAATTCGGATACAACCTATCGTTTATATGACTATAATCGCCCCGGTCTGGACGGCAAACCTCGTGAGTTGCACATCGAGGACTCCCTTAATGTAACTTCCTACGAAGGTGCAGGCGCAACAACGATGAAAACGGACGGCCTGCAGCCTGGAGAATGGCTCCAACTGGCATCCTGTGAGTATTTTGTTGTTGAAAAGGGTATCGTAGATGGAAGTTGGGCACTTTCTACAACGGAAGACAGCTTCACTATTCTTGTAATTTGCGAAGGCAGTGGGACCATAACATGGGACAATAATACGGAGTCTCTTTCCTGTAAAGCTGGAGATTGCTTCCTGCTCCCTGCTAATTTGGGCGGTTACACGCTAAATGACGGAATGACCGTACTTAGATCTTATCTTCCTTAAAGCTTAAAGGATGTGATGTCTAATCATGCGGGAATACACCTTCACCATCGCTGAAGATGACGGAACAGAGCTATTTGCTTATCGATGGCTGCCCGAGCCGAACATTCCCATCAAGGGAATCGTTCAAGTTTCGCATGGCATGTGTGAGACGTCCTACCGCTACATTCGGCTGGCCGAAAAGCTTACCGCTTCTGGTTACGGCGTGTATGCCAACGATCATATCGGCCACGGGCGCACAGCTGGTGATCCTGATAAGCTCGGTATGCCGGGAGCCAATGCATTCAACCGAATGGCAAAAGGCATGCTGGAGCTAGGCGAAATTGCGGCCAAGGAATTCCCTGATCAGTCTCGTTTTTTACTGGGTCACAGCATGGGCTCCTTTTTAACCCAGAAAATTATGTATGATGATCAACAGGCGTATCACGGGTTTATTTTATCGGGAACCAACGGACGACGTAGTCTGCTGAAACTCGGAGAACAGGTTGCTCTGCTGCAAGCCAAACTGCAAGGAATGGATCATCGTAGCATGCTGCTCAACGCTATGGTCTTTGGCGGCTTTAACCGTGCTTTTCGTCCTGTGCGCACAGCGTTCGACTGGCTGTCCCGTGATCCTGAGGAAGTAGATCAGTTCGTGCACGACCCACTATGTGGAGCTATTTGCACGACAGGCTTTTTCCTCGATTTTTTCAGGCTTTTGCAAGAAATTCACTGGCCCTCCTCGTTGAAAAACATTAATCCCAAACTGCCCGTTTATATTTTTGCCGGGGATCGTGATCCGGTGGGCTTGTTCGGAAAAGGTGTGTTGTCGCTAGTGGATATGTATCGAAGCCTGGAGCTTCAAGACTTGGAGTATCGCCTTTATCCTGACGGTCGCCATGAGATGTTGCATGAAACAAATCGCGACGAGGTAATGAGTGACATCGTGGACTGGCTCGACCGTCATATTAACACAGGGGCAACCTCTGTTTCCGTTGGGTCTGGAGCCTCCGAAGCATCCGCTTTATCAGCTTCGCCCAAGTCATCTTCCTAGTGAGAAATTAGCAAAAGAAGCCTTTAAAGCATGATAAAAGTGGCTTTAAAGGCTTCTTTTGTATTCCTTTATTTTTCATCAGGGCATCATTTTGGAGTTAATTACCATGCATTTCGTTCTTTCAGCGAAGTAATATGAGCTGTGTGATGCTTGCCATGCCAGGCATAGATGCCAATGTTTCGTTCCAGACGGATCGTCTGGCCCGATTCAGGATGAATAAATGTTCGGTGTAGCTGATCTTCCCCCAATGAACGCAACATGGTCACCCACCGTTCATGAAGTCCTTCCAGCAATTGCAACGAAGGTTCCAGTGGAAGCTCTCTAGCGTCTGGTATTTCAGCCCAACGCCCCTCATCATAGGGTTTGATTGTCGGTGTATCTTCTGTCAGCGCTAGCTTAAAACGGATATAGCTGTTCATATGGCTGTCTGCCAAATGATGAACAACCTGCCGAATCGTCCATCCTCCTTCACGATAAGGCGTATTTAACTGCTGCTCATTCAGTCCTTCGACCGCCTGACGCAATTGTCCAGGCAATTCAGCAATGTCGTCGATCCATGTGGTCAACTGTTCTTCTGTAATGGTATCTGGAACCACGAACGGTCCAATCGGGTAGCGCAAGTCTTTGTCCAAAACAGTTCCCGCCCTTCTCTGTATCTGAATGTCTGCAATTGTCTATAGCCTTATGTTATAACTATGCAGGAAAAAAAGCAGACCCGCAAGAGTCTGCTTTTGTCATGCACGTACAAGGGAGATGCACTCGAATGATATATTTTATCCTTCCAGCAACAATGATTCGGGATCTTCCAGCAATTCTTTGACCGTTACCAGGAAACGGACCGCCTCGCTACCATCAATAATACGGTGGTCATAGGACAACGCGATATACATCATCGGACGATTTTCCATACGTTCCTCGTCGATGGCAATCGGGCGAAGTTGGATTTTATGCATTCCCAAAATACCCACTTGCGGCGTATTCAGAATTGGCGTAGACAGCAGGGAACCGAAAATACCTCCATTGGTTATGGTAAAGGTTCCTCCTTGCAAGTCTCCCAGAGAAAGTGAATTGGAACGAGCTTTGCTAGCCAAATCGGCAATGCTCTTCTCAATTTCAGCAAAACCAAGCCGATCAGCATCCCTAACAACAGGAACGACCAAACCTTCCTTGGCAGATACAGCAATCCCGATATCATAGTATTTTTTCAGTACGATATCATCGCCATTGATTTCTGCATTCACAGTAGGGAAGCGCTTGAGCGCGCCAACCACTGCCTTCGTAAAGAAGGACATAAAACCCAGCCCTACATCATGTTTCTCCTTAAACTTATCTTTACGGCGTTTGCGCACATCAAGAATAGCGGTCATATCCACTTCATTAAAAGTCGTAAGCATGGCGGCTGTTTGCTGTGCTTCAACAAGACGCTTGGCAATCGTCGCTCTCCGACGGGACATCCGCTGCCGTTCCACAGGCTTGCTGTACTCTGTTTGAGCTGGAGACGGTGACACAGACTTGCCAGCAGCGGGAGACGCAGGTACAGATGCTGTACGTGATACTTCAGCGCTGTTATGCGTTTTTACGTCCTCCTGAAACACACGTCCAAGCGGGTCCTTTCCTTGTACCTGCTCAAGGTCAATCCCGCGCTCACGCGCCAGCTTCCGGGCGGATGGTGATGCCGTCTGACCATTCCCGTCACTATTGGAGGGGATGGGCGGCGCAGACTTTTCTACTGCTTTACCGCCGCTTTCTACGGAAGTCTGTGAAGTTGCTACGGACGGCGCTTCAGGCGCTTGAGTCGCTGCGGCTTCTCCGGCACCAGTTGCTTCCGCACCACTGTCGTTTCCGATCAAGCCAACAGCTTCACCGATAACCACAGTATCCCCCTCTTGACGAAGGATTTTCTGGACTACACCTGCTTCTTCGGCGCTAATTTCCAGATTGACCTTATCCGTTTCCAGCTCCAGTAGAACATCTCCCTGTCCTACGGAATCTCCTTCCTTTACAAGCCATTTGGAGATTGTTCCTTCCGTGATGGATTCTCCCATTGCTGGCACTATAATATCACTCACAGCCGCTACCTCCCCAGTGTAATATTGTTTTTGGAATCCTGCTTCAACGCCGATTGAATAATTCGCTGTTGTTCTAGGCTGTGTACTTGCTGATAACCGCTCGCCGGGCTGGAACGGTCCGGTCTGCCTGCGTAGCGAATTTCCGCTCCCTGTGGCACAACCTCCCGCAGACGAGGCTCCATATAACTCCAGGCCCCCATATTTTTAGGTTCTTCCTGAGCCCATACGAACTCCTTAACACGTGGGAAGCGACTAAAAATATTCCGAATTTCCTCTGCCGGGAAAGGATATAGCTGCTCCACACGAATAATGTGCAAACGCTCCTCTGCTTCATTCCCGTTTTTATCCTTCTCCAACGCTTCCTCCAGATCAATGGCAATCTTGCCACTGCACAGTACAATGCGCTCTACCCGATCCGGACGTGATCCCAGACCAGATTGCTCCAACACAGGACGGAATGTTCCCTCACTGAATTCAGAAGCAGGCGAAGCGACACGATTGTTGCGAATCAGGCTCTTCGGCGACATCATCACAAGCGGACGAGCTTCCTCACTTTCGCTTAATGCAGCCTGACGGCGCAGCAGATGGAAATACTGTGAGGCGCTGCTCAAATTGGCGACAGTCCAGTTATTTTGTGCAGACAACTGGAGGAAACGCTCCAGACGTGCACTCGTATGCTCAGGTCCTTGTCCTTCACTACCATGCGGTAACAGCATCACCAGACTGGACTTCTGTCTCCATTTGGCACGGCCAGCGGAAATGAATTGGTCGAAAATAACCTGCGCACAGTTGGCAAAATCACCGAATTGCGCTTCCCAAATGACCAACGTCTCAGGAGAAAACACGTTATAGCCATACTCGAAGCCGAGGACTGATGCCTCAGACAATGGACTGTTATGAATACTGAACGAAGCACGTGCTTCCGGCAATGTATGCAGCGGGCAATGGGTACGCCCGGTTTCAGGCTCATGCAGCACAAGGTTACGGTGAGCAAAAGTAGCTCGCTCTGCATCCTGACCTGTCATACGAATAGGCTTGCCGTCTGCTAGAATGGTAGCTAAAGCGAGTGTCTCCGCCAAGCTCCAATCTACCTTTTCACCCTCGTTCAGAGCGGTTTTTCTACGCTGTAAAATTCGTTCCAGCTTCGGATATACATGAAAAGCCTGTGGCCATTTGAGTAAATTTTCATTAATTTGACGCAGTTTTTTCATTTCAACCGCAGTACGGACCGGTGTGCTCTGATTCTTTTTCGCCTTCACAGCAGTAAATTCAGGCTCCTCCTCCGGTTGATTCTTCACATGCTCATGTGCTTCCTTCAGTCGGTTTTGGACCTTCTCAATGAGGCCAGCACTAAATGCTTCATCCACTATGCCCTGCTTCATCAGCTTTTGAGCATATAATTTGCTCACCGTTGGATGATTCTTTACCTTGCGATACACCAGCGGTTGAGTTGTTTCCGGATCATCGGATTCATTGTGACCATAACGACGGTAACCAATCAGATCAATCAGAAAATCCTTCTTGAAGCGATTACGGTACTCACCAGCCATACGAGCCGCTGCAATACAAGCCTCAGGATTATCCGCATTCACGTGTACAATTGGAATTTCGTAGCCCTTGGCCAGATCGCTGGCATAACGGGTCGAACGTGAATCAACACTCTCTGTCGTAAAGCCCAGACGATTGTTCACAATGATGTGCACTGTGCCACCATTACGGAAGCCGCGCAAATTGGTGAAATTGAGTGATTCGGCTACGATACCTTCACCCGGGAACGCCGCATCACCGTGCATAATAATGGTAGCTGCCTTGCTAACGTCCAGCTTCGGATAACCAGCCTCACTGCGATCTTCCTGTGCCGCACGCGAAAATCCCTGCACCACCGGATTCACATATTCCAGGTGACTTGGGTTGTTCGCCAATGTCAGACGGGCCTGGACGGCTTCCCCATCTTTTACAAAACGATCCGCACCCAGATGATATTTTACATCCCCAGTCCAGCCGTAGTTAATTCCAGTGGAACCTTCCGACGGAATCAGATCCTTATTCGGGGAATGATGAAATTCAGAGAAAATTTTGCTATAAGGCTTGCCCAGCACATGTGCCAATACATTCAGACGACCACGATGCGCCATCCCCATCAGGACATGACTTGCTCCTGCATTGGTGGTTAGACGAATAACCTCGTCGAGTACAGGGACAAGCACATCATTACCCTCAATGGAAAAACGCTTCTGCCCGACGAATGTTTTATGCAAGAACTCTTCGAACTGTTCTACTTCTACCAATCTGCCCAGCAACGACTTGCGTTCCTGTGTTGTAAGTGGCTTGGAGGACCAGCCGGATTCTGCATAGCTGTTCAGCCAGCGGCGTTCCTCCTCGTTATGAATATGACTAAATTCATAGGCAATCGGTCCTGTGTATGCTACACGTAGCCGTTGAATGGCTTCCCACCCGTTCAGTGTTCCCGCTGGAGCGTTATCCCATATTAAAGAGGCTGGAAAAGCCTTTAGGTCTTGTTCAGTTAAACCGTAAGATGCTGGATCAAGCAGACGTGTATCCTGCTCTGCATCCAGTCCCAGTGGATCGATTTGGGCGGCCAAATGTCCGTATTCACGGATATTCCACACCATTTTGCCCGCTGTAACCGCTTTCTGTAATGTGTTCGAATCAAGGTGCCCCAAAGCATTTACGGGGGGGCCTTGTAATTTGTTGTCTATCATGGAAGCAGCCGAATATTCGGATTGTGGCGGCTCGCCCCATTGATCAAACAGCTCGCGGTAAGCCGGATCAACCGTTCCGGGATCCGCTACATACTTTTCATACTGGTCCTGCACATAACCTAGATTAGGTCCGTAATACGTCTGCCAAGGTACCTGTCTGCTGCTCTCTTCCATTGTCATCTCGTTCCCTCCGTCAAATTTTGAAATTCATAGCTGGACGGAAATCATTTTCATTTTGTCGTTTTGTTAAATCTCTAATTTAAGCAATTCACATTATATGAAATCCATGATCAAAAGTCGAATTTCACAGTGCTTATTTCTCTTTCATTGTATAAAGTTTTCTAGCTATGAGCATTTCCTTTTTCTCAACATATCCATGCGTAAATGAGATGAATCGGGCTATTCTGTAATTCTGTAGTCTTTATCAATTAAAGATTAGGATGTGATATAAACGGATATCCTAATCACGAACTTAAATCTGTGACTGGTATATAAAAGTAATCGCTATAAATGGCGAGGATTTAGCTTAATTAAGATTGGAGATTGACACCCTTTTGTGATTCAGGAATCAAGCACATGGCAACTTAAATAACCAGCTGTCGGATATCAACCGATGGCTGGTTATTTAAGTTGCCGATACGATGCAAATTCAAACTTAAAGTGACATTAAAGTCACTTTTCTGTACAATTTTCCTACTTTTCACTATTATTTTACTTAGGCATCTAAAAACCGCTTTGAAAGCGAAAGGGATGGAACTGTGACTGGACTAAAACAAATACTCAGAAACAAGAATTATGTCAGATTTTTTCTGGCAACCTTCGCCTCACAAATGGGAGGAATTATCGGAGTTACTGCATTCATGTTTTATTTGTTGAAACGGTTTACAAATCAGCCTTACTATGCAACACTTGCCGAGTTAATGTATTCGCTCCCGATGCTGGTAGTATTTCTCGTGGTTGGAGTGCTGGCAGATCGGATGGACAGACAAAAAATTGCTGTTAATTGTGACTGGATTAGCGCCTTTTTATCCTTATGCTTGCTTGTTTTTATTTGGATCGATTCGATTCCTTTGGTATTTGCCCTCCTCTTCATCCGTAGTGCTGCCTCCAAGTTTTTCTTTCCAGCCGAAAGTGCCATTATACAGGGGATATTAAGCGAAGATGATTACACCATTGCCGCAGGCCTCAATCAAATGATGGGGAGTCTTTTCATGTTATTTGGAGGAACTCTGGGGGCCGTCGTTTACTGGCACTTTGGAATTACTGGAGCCATCCTCATTGATGCTATTTCTTTTATTGTGTCTGCACTGCTCATTCGTTCTTGCAAAATTCCCGAGGAAGTACGCCTTCCGAACGGTGCACATCAATTTAAACAATTAAAATTCAAACTTGTCATGATCGATTTTAAACAAGGGTTTCTTTACATATTACGCAACAGACTATTGCTTTGGTTGGTTTCAGGCTTTTTTATGTTCGGTATTTTAAATGGTGGTTTTAGCGTTTTACCGATGTTTATCCTTAAATATAAGCTAGCTCCAGGCAACTATGAGCAGTATATGGTTTGGACAGGTATTATTTTTGGAGCTGGTGTGTTGCTTGGTACACTAATCGCTTCGCTCATCTCCGCCAAGCTAAAGCTACACCAAATGATTGCAGCCGGAGTTCTGGTAGCTGGAATAGGCATGTGCATACTTGGTTTTGTTAACCACCTCTATGCTTTTATGATTATCAATTTTGTCATTGCACTGATCCTTCCGTTCATTAACATTGGTATAGGAGGATGGCTGCCTCGTATTGTAGATCCTCAAATGATGGGACGTGTGCAAGGTTTGATTAATCCGTTAATGATGCTGTCTCAGTCTCTTACATTAGGTTTCATTGCTGTAAGCTTTCCTTCATTTATTTCAATTGAGCTCTTGTTTTTATTAGTTGGGGTTTGTACCGTTATGGTAGGCATATACTACACTATTGTGCTTCCCCGTTATGCTGATTACAGCACTTCTTCTAAGGCCCTTCAGGAATCTTTATAGGCAAATTAAAAAAGTCATAAATGGTAGTATTGAAGGGAATGTTGATTTGCCACTTCTGCCTCCCAATCCCGTGCAGAAGTGGTTTCATCCTATCTCCCCTCAATGCTTCACAAGTACATACATTCGTTACATACGGCTAGCTCGTCAAAACCCAGTAGCGACAAAGAGCGATAGGATATATGTAATATACAAAAAAATGCCCGGCAGGCACATTATCTGCACCAGCAGGACATTTGGATTATAATCGGAGTAGCGGGATTCGAACCCACGACCTCACCCACCCCAAGGGCGCGCGCTACCTAGCTGCGCTATACCCCGATAAACCAGTGTATGTCAATCGTTGCTGTTATTTACCATTATAATCTGGTCACAAAAACCTGTAAAGGAATTATTTAGTCTGAGTGACGCAAAAAGTATAGGCCAAAATTGGAGATCACAGGAGCTATCCATGCAGAGCAAAAAAATAATTATCGGAGCAGTAGTATTACTTTTTTTAGTACAGCTAAGCATTCCTATGTGCTTCACCTTTGCACAGAATGACCTTGTCATAGATCAAAAAACGAAAGAGAGACTAGCAGAGCAATATGGCTTGGAAGAACCTCAGCCACCTACATCTAAGCAGAAGCAAAACATATTATTGGGAGCTGATTGGGGTTTTAGTTCTCCTTAAATCCGCTCATATTTATTAGTCAACAACTGATACATTCGCTAAAATAGTCATACGCAAACTTTAAATATATTCCTCCCTGTATAAGATGGATGCATTAATTTATATTCCATTTCAAAATTCCCTTTTTGCTTTGCTAGCTTAATTCGAAGAAAAATTCACGGTAACACCACCTGATACTAAGATCGTTAAAAGATCCATAAAATATTGCTGTGGTGAAAATCTATAGTATCTCTCTTCTTGATCCCATTCTTCCTCGAATCTTTCCAAGAAATAATGTGCGTTTTGCCAATGGATTGTGAACGGTCCTACTACCCCAAAACCTCCACAGAGACAGTCCGATATACTGTCCAAGCTAAATCCAAAGTACCCTCCAGGCCCATTAATCGCTTCCCCAAGTGCTATAAAAAATGTTGTAAAATCAAATATGTGTTTCCCGTCTAAGGTGTAGACATCTCCTCGTTTATCCAGTCTGGAAGATTGAAAACAATTAGATGCAGAATGTATTCTAGTCACGTTTAGCCATCCAGACCGTTCTTCTTTAGAAAAGCCTTGCCATATATTATTTTCAAGCGACTGAGCGCACTTTAATAACTCCCATAATCTTAATTCCACAGGGGAGGGCTTCGTTTCAAGTATGCCTGTTAACTCCAGATTGAAGTTTCCTTTACTATAATTTGGTTTATGGATTATATAGGATTCAGGTAGGTGATAATGATAGCTTCCAATCACTTTTTCTTCATCATCTAAAATAGCAATGTACAAGTTGGATACAGATTGTTTTGTCTTTGCTATGTTTTTTATGAATTCTTCGTTAAATTCAAATTGCTCAAAAATGACCTTTTCATTCGTTCCAACCATAATATCACCCGTTAACCCAACCACATCTCGACAATAACCAACTGTGAGCCCACTTTCATCGTCCATAACAGCAAATCTCTGTCTCAATTTATATCATACCTCCCAACAATAATTTTAAGGAATAAGGTTAAAGGTCTTATGTAAAAAGCTCTAAAGATTCTAGCAAAAAGTCACGCTTATATTTATTTTTATGATCGCCCAGCTTTCTTCTTATCATTTGTCTACATAGCTCCTTTTGAGCCTCAGAGATTTTATCTTGCACGGTACTTATCAGTTGATAGGATTGTCTACTCGCTTCAAAGGTATCATCCAGTAAATCTACCAGCACCACAACATGAGTAGATACGTCAAAAAATTCTAGAGCATATAACAGTGTTCCTCTATTCCCTTTCGTCTTAGGACTTCTTAACAAGTCAATAAGTGGCAGCACCGCTTCACTGTCTCCTAGATCAGCTAACGTAATGGCGATTACATTTCTGAGCAATGCACTATCCGTTGTTGCCAAATAACTCAATAATATTGGAGTGAATGTATGATCCAGCTTTTCACCCACATCCTCTATAATCCTTATCGCTACCTTTAAATCTCCACTCTCTATGACTTCTTCTAATCGCATTATGTTCATTGTTTACCAATCCACCTTATTACAATAAATAGAAACTATCCAGTCTTAATGCAATTCAATAATTTACATATAATAACAAACCTAATTCCCTTTTGTATATAGCGAACATTGTCGAGATCTTAAAAAATATCCACTCATTGATTTACAATAAACAAAATGTTATATTGTCTATAAAATAATCATCATTTGATTGAGGTGTTTGCTAAAATGGATCATTCCGAACTATTCTGGAATGCTGATATTGAAGAACTGAAGCGTGGATATATTCGCCAAGGAGAGCAGGTAGTTTGCCTCTTGGACGGACAACGATACGAGCAAGGTATCATATATCAGGATCAAGGGGTATTTTATGACGCGGAGCGGTATATGCGCCTTCATATTGAGCGGACGTACGGTTCGGTCTTTGACTATTTGATCGGTCTGGATAAAAAGCTAACTGGACTGACGGATCATCAAAATCGGTTGCTTCAGTTATTTTATCAAGGGATGGGCGATGCGGATATTCAAAAGGAAACCGGAATCGGCAGTGCATCCACCATACGCAATCATCGCTTTGGTCTCAAGGAAAAAGAACGGCAGTCCAAGGTATTTCTCACATTAATGGAACTGTTAAAGGAGAAAGATCGCCACGCTCCCGCCATGGTAGAAGTACCCGTACAAGCACGGATGGTAGACGAACGTTACAACATTACAGAAGACGAAAGGCTCAAGGTACTCACGAAGTATTTTCCGAATGGGACAGACGGGCGGCTAAAGACCTTTAAAATGCAAGAAAAGCACAAGCTGATTGTACTGCGTGAAATTGCGAGCCGTTTTGTGAAGGGACAAATATATCATGAGAAAGATATCAATGCGATTTTACAGGAAGTATATGACGATTATGTCACGGTGCGAAGATATATGATTGAATATGGTCTATTGGATCGCAAACCGGATGGCAGTGAATATTGGTTGAAGGAATCTTGAAGCTAGGCGCTTATAAAATAGGAGGATTCGACAATGGATCGAAGAAAAGAACTAGTTCAGCAATACATGGAGATGAAGACAGAGGCAGGAATCTATTGCATTCGCAATACACATAATGGAAAAATTTTCATTGCTTCCACGCCGAATTTAAAATCGCTGAATGGACGCCGTTTTGAGCTAAATATGGGTGGATTTAAGAATAAACAACTACAACAGGAATGGAATGAGTACGGCGAAGATTCGTTTGAATTTGAAGTGCTGGATGTTTTGAAGAAAAAGGATTCGGAATTCTTTGATGTCAAAGACGCGCTGGCAAAGCTGGAGCAGACCTGGCTTGATCGACTCCAGCCTTACGGGGACAAAGGATATTTGTAAATTTACTGCTCCGCAGAAAACTCCTTGCGAAGATAGCCAAAAACAACAGCGTCAACAAACTGACCTTTTTCATAAAAGTAATCTCTCAAGTGCCCCTCTTTAGTAAAGCCACTTTTGAGCAATAGCCGTCTGGAGCCTTCGTTATCTGGATCAATGAAGGCTTCTATACGGTGAACCTGCGGCAATTGAAAGCCGTAATCCACCACCACCTTCATCGCTGCTGTCATCAGGCCCTGCCGCCAGTATTCCGGTGCCAGCTCATAGCCGATTTCGATACGGGAGTGTTCCTTCTGCCAGTTATGAAATCCAATTGTACCCACCACCCGCTCAGGAGCTTCTTTTAACGTAATCCCCCAGCGAAATCCCTCTTGCTTCTCATATCTGGTTAGCATGGAACGAATAAATTTCTCAGCTTGCTCTACCTTCGTAAAGCTTTCCAAATCATAAAATTTAGTAACCTCATCTCTGGAGAAATAGTTGAATATGTCCTCCGCGTCTGCTAATGTAAGCTGCCTTAAATAAAGCCGATCGGTTACCAAAGTCGGAAACGTTTCCATTGTCATTATTCATCTCTCCTTCACATCGAAGAACCTATCTTGTCAACCACCAGCCGATCCCCACCACTACTCCATTGATGAAGAATAATGCGGTGCATGCTCTCCATTTGTTGATTTCACTTGTTTGAAAAAAGCTGGTCACGGTACTACGACACATAAACAACGTAAAAAATAAATTCCAAATAATACGCATACCATATTTAAGGTAGTAAAAAGCAGGACTTAGCTGCACACCGCCTAACGCTGGAGAGATATCGGGAATAAACAGAATTGCACACGCATAACGCATGGTCTCATATGTAAAATAAAATAATGCCAGCCACCAAGCCCACTTCTTACCGAACAACATACCAATACCGGCAGCCGTTCCTGCCAGACCGAGCAACGCGATAAATCCTTGAAACATGCCCCTGCACATGCCTAACAACGTAGAAGCCTCATTTAATGCATTAAGCGTCAATAGCTGTGTCACCAACAGGAGTGCTCCATTAAAAATCAGTAAAATAGCTGAAATGCTTACACCTAAAGGTCGTTCGAAAGCCACGTTCGTTACATAATCTTCTACTTCTTTTTTTGTATACAGATCGGACACTTCTTCTACTCTCCTAACCCAATTATTACATCCATTTTGCGGCGGGCATAATAACAGTGTGTTTTCGCCTCATTTCCATATATCGGCTTTTAGGAAAATATGGTTTAATCTTCCCTGAAAAATTCCGTTATCTATACAATAATTTATTATTCAGGGCAACTATGCTATCAAATCAACGACATGAGAATCCTGATCATTAACAGAATCCCAAATAGAGTAATATCTATCCTTATACTACCATTCCAAGAGTGAATCTGACAAATGGCTGATACTAGCACTTATGAATGTATACGCGTTATCTTCGTAGCTCTATAACCTTCATATGACTGGATATACTCTACTTGATAACCCATTTGGGCATCCAAAAGCTCTTCCATAAACGGGAGGCACGGGCTGTAGATAAAGCTCCCTCCTGGCCGAATGGCTTTAAGCAATTCCATATATTTACGAGCGTACTCATGGATATTACCATCTGCCTTCAGATGATGATGCATAAAATGATTGGAGAATGCCATATGTGAAACGATCGTTCCCCATCTACTTTCTTCATAAGTAGTCGCTAACCAATCTCCTTGGGTGATACAACCGTCTGTTTCAGCCAGCCGATCTGTTCCGTATGCCTCAATTCCGTAGGCACGTAAATAAGTAACCAACCGTGCCTCTGATCCGCAACCAACATCTAGAACAGGCTCTTGCAAACGAGCAATGTCCAATCCTAGCAGATTCGCTTGCAACTCCGGTGTATATTCCTCACAAGGTACCCAAAAGGTATATTCATTCTCTGCATACTTAGCGAACACTTCACGTCCATTGGTACGAGTTAAAAAATCTCTCAAATGCCCATAATGCTGCTGGAGTAGTAAGTCCAGAGTTGCCCCTGCTATAGATTTCTTTTGGAACAGCTTTTCAATCCGGGTGAAGAATCGATCATACAGCTCCGTAAGTTCCCTCGCATGATCTGTGTGAAAATGTAGATACTGATTGGTATTTACAAACTGGGACAGTATTTTGGCCGCTACATCCTTCACAAAAACATGATACGTATGCTGGCGCTTCAAGCTTTGAAGCATGAGGATCAGTTCCGAGCTTCGCTGCGTCAGCCAGTACGTCATTTCCGTTGAAGGTCCTAACAGAACAGAACCCTCGCGCATATAAAATAAACTCCGATGCTGATTATGCAGGAGTTGACCGTTAATAAGATTATGAAGTTGAGCGACTGTCATACTACTTCCTCCTTAAAGTCCAGAACATTAAAGCCCCACCCAAGCCTAAATCATGCTGGGTTTGGGTAGGGCCAGCTTATTTTCTGAGTATATCATGGTTATGGAAACTCGGTGCTATTGCAGATTCTCTGCCTTTACATAAGAGGATAGAGGAATATTCAAATCACGAACCCCTTGGGCTACCAAGCGGGCTATTTGCTCCGCACCATACTCCTGAAAATGTGTATCATCCTTCACGCCATCAGGAAATGCAGAATACACACCTGGCTCCAAATGTAAAAATAGTGGAAGTGTTCCTTCCAGGCCTAATGTATCATAGTAGGCTACACTCAATTGACTAAGATCGACCAGTGCAACACCCGTCTCTGATGCTGTTTCCTTCATGGCCTGCACATATTCCGGGAAACTAATCCGAAACGAAGCACTTGCTGCATCATAATCGCGGCGGCCTACAGGAGTAATTAGCACAGGTACCGCACCGCGTTGAGTGGCTCCTTGGATGTACGTTTTCAAGTATACTTTGTAATCGGCCGGTGAAACATAACGCTCCTGATTATTGATCGCGGCATCATTATGCCCAAACTGTATGAATAGATAATCTCCTGGACGGATATTCCGTAAAATATCATCTAACCGCCCTTGAACCAAAAAAGTCTTCGTGCTACGTCCACCAATAGAACGGTTCACAAAAATAGTCTCATCTGTAAAGAACGGCGCAATCATTTGCCCCCAGCCTGCCTGAGGCTTCATCGAGGATTTATAGGTTTGAACCGTAGAATCTCCCGCAAGGTATACGGAAGGATGTTCTCCAGCCGTTCGAGCTCCCTTGGGAGTGATAACCAAAGCGTTGATCTTCGCTTCATTTCCTGAGAAATACAATTCGAGCTGACCGTCGATGAGTGCAAGCTCAAACCCAGCCTCGACAAATTGTCCTGCTGTTTTGGCAGTAGGCTCTACTTTAACAATGGATTCGGCTTTAACCATAATGTCCGTGTTTCCGGCAATATCTCCGGCAATCAGAGAAAGCGTGTAATCCGCAGGTGGTAAATTGACGACAAATGATGAGCCTTGAACACGAACAAAATCTGAGCGGATAGCATCACTTCCACCACGATTCTCTCCATTTACCTTGGAAAGATCGGTAAATCCATAGCCACGCTCAGGCGTGTAAGCATCCTTAGCAGTGACCTGAGTGTAGCCGTCAGCCACATCCCCAGGACCAAAATCAAAACGAAGAGGCGCCGCAAGCTGCTTTTCCGCTAATGCCTGCCCTGGAATAAGTATGGTTGCAAACAACAAGCTGAACCCTACGCATAACCCAATCATCTTACCGAACGACCTGTGATGCTTTCCCTTTTGTTTCAAGCGCAACCCTCGCTTCTCAGATTATTTGAGTGGTTTGTCATCGTCCATACGTCTATTGATCCCCACCAGCCTTTGGCAGCCCTGGTCCAGTACCCAGGATACCACAATACCAACCGTGTACCTGATCAGATCCACGGTCAGAAACCCTTTGCCAAGCACTAGGCCGCCCAGGGTGGTCGCCCGAATGTGGTTTATCCAGGGAGTCTGGTACATCTGACTGAATTCAATAGCGAAGCAAAACAGCATACTGCCCCAAAGGGCTATAGACAACTGACGGTTCACCCACAACATTCTCAGCCCAAAATAAATCATGCATGCCCACAAGGCATCCCCAAAGTGATTGGCAACGAATGCAGGTAACTGGGTGGAGAAAGCCCTGCTTCCCAAGCCCAACAAGATCATGACCAGCACGGCAACCAGATACGCAGCGCGAGCCTTCCAGTGGAACTTTTCCTTTATTTCCTGATTAATTCCCCTACTGCTGCTCTTACTAAATTTTCTCATACTAAATTACCTTTCCTAACACCGGAAAATACCTGCCAAGCTTCTAATAAAACTTCGTAAAGCATCCTCTTGGGATAGCGCTTGCAAGATTGCTGAACCTTAAGCTGATGTCACATTGTATGCACACCAACTTGTCTGTATTTTTCGTCATATTATGAATCATATAAGCTCCCGCAATATCGTACAATCGCTTGCTAAAATTCAATACCACGTACTTTCGCAAAAACCATATGGTGTACCATATTCCCCTCTTCATCACACTCGACATTCCTTAAAATCCCCTCTAATGTAAAACCTGCCCGTTCCGCTACCTTGGCGCTGCGCGTATTTCTGGAATCACAAAGAATCTCCAACCGATTAGCATGTAAATGCTGTATGGCAAAATCCGTAACACCATGCACGGCCTCTGTTATAATACCTTTGCCAGTCCATGAGGTTCTGAGCCAATATCCAATTTCAAATCTTCGTGCATCCCAATTCATTCGATGCAGACCGCTGCTGGCTACAAATTGTCCTGAAGCCGTATCAAATACGTACAGCACCATGTCAGACCGATCCAGAAATTTAAGTCTGGCTTGGCGTGAACGGATTTCAGATTCCTCTACCGTAGGGAGATTTCTCGCAAAAGGAAGCCAAGGCCGCAGCTCATGTACACTCTCGCGTATCGCCTCATTGACCGCCGCACCATCGCCCCACTGTGGAGCACGTATGGTCAATCGCTCCGTCTGGAATTGTTCCGGGAACGATAACAGAATGGGATTCGGTTGCTGCTCCCTACTCATGATGCCCCCTCCTCCATATTCGATGGATAGCTGAGACGATCCAGCCAGCCAGTGATTTCACGTAGACTCCCAATCTGATGATCCGGTACAATGTCCATTTCATTCCACGTCATAAAGCCTTCCAGCCAGATGGTATGCAGCCCTGCACTTTGCGCACCACGAATATCATTCGTCGGATGATCGCCTACGTAACAGGCATGACCAGGTTCGGCAATGTCCAGCTCTTTCAGTGCCAACTCGAAAATACGAGGATTAGGCTTCTCGACGTTGACGCCACCCGATACGATAATGGAATCCACATAATCTCTCAGCATAACCCGGTCAATCTTAGCCTGCTGTGTACGGAGTGAGCCGTTGGTAATAATACCAAGCTTCAAGCCCCGAGACCGTAGTTCGGACAGCACTTCCTTGGCTCCGTCCATCAGGACCGTAAACTTATGAAATTCACCGTACCAAAAGCCTAGCATCTCCTGTACTGTCGTATCGGGATTTTTCAGTTTCAGGTCTGCATGCAGCTCGGTATACAGTTCCCTCTTATCTCGATACCCGTCTTGATCCGCCAGACGTATTCGCTCAACGACAGCCGCACGGCTGGCTGGTTCTTCTGCCACAATAAATCGTTCTATAAAACGCTCCGTATATGCAGCAAATGCCTGTTTGCGATGAATCAGTGTATTATCCAGATCAAAAATAATGGCTTCTATAGACATAACGAGCTCCTTTCTGTCGGTAAATTTATAACGATCAGCTTGAGACGAATTGAAGAACTCCGATCACAAGAAGCAAGAAAAAAATAGACAAGAAAATGATGACCATATACTTCAGGATTTTGCTAGAAGTCGACTTTTGTTCGAGTTTTGTCTCGATTTGGGTTAGCCTTTCCTTGATTTCTTCCAAATCCTGTTCCATCGTCACCTTATGCTCTCCTTCCTTTGCCTCGACTTATTTAACTTCCTAGCGATTCGACGCTTCAACTACATAAATCACTCCAAAAGCGAACTGTTTTTACGGCCTCAAAATCAATCTGTTCGTAAGTCTTCTCTCCAAATTCCTGCTTGAAATATTCCTGCAAACTTTCTCCATACACGATAATATCCGTTTGATACACTGAAAATACCGGATTTCCTTCTTCACAAGGCTGCTCTGGGATATATCGGTGACCATAGATGGGGATGAGCTTGGGCACGTGCAAAAACTCACGTTTACACGTATCAATGGCTTCCTGCAAATCTGTTGGTCTTTCTCCCCATTCGGAAGGCCAGAATATATTCTGCTCCACATCAAAAATCATACCTTCGAGCGGCCAATTCAGCCTTTCCCAAATGACACCCATTCGCTGTGGTGACGTATCTCTCCAAGGAATAAAGCTTTTACCGATTGGAAGAACGTTCATCAGCAGCTCTCTTAAATCGGGCGGAAAGTGAATATCATACCTGTCTTCGACTTCAGTAATCTCCTGGGTGGATAAGCCTGGGGTTAAGGTTACATCGTCTTTACGTAATAGATCGATAATATAAGCGACATCCATCTTCGATTGAACACCTCTATTCGCTGTCTGATTGCACCTTCTGATTGAATTCTAGCAGCTTAGTCGAGCGGATTGGTCAAGAGGCCTACCAGACTTGTAACTTCAACTTCACCGACTCGGCGTGGGCCTTCCATAAAATATCCCCTAGTTCCTACATGTATCCGGTGTCGGTGTACCTTTTCCCTCATTTCTCCAAACAAAATCCACATTCTTGCCTGACCTTCCCGGTGAACCGGGTGCCTGGTATCCATGATCAATTGACCCTCTTCATCTTCAAACTCAGGATGTATTGCATAAATTCCCGTTGTTGTAATATCATCGCCCTCATAGGAAAAATCGCAGCGATAACCCTGAATAGGCAGTTGTTTCCTGCCTCCTTCTTCCGGTGTGTAAAATCGATATTCTACTATAAAATCGTGCGGATGCTGCCTACTATGTTCATAGGGATTCCACATTTCATATCATCCCCTCTGGTCTTTCCCAAAAATATGTACTTCCTTCTAGTGTAATCCAATAGGAAAAGAAATCCAAGACCTATCCGCAAGGCATTGCCGAATAAGCTTGGATGATATGAGAGTCCTTTTTTCAGATATATGACTTTTATACTTGCTGTCCGTTCACCTGAATATCTACGTCTACCTGCTGTCCCAGCCAAGCCCGCATGCGATTCCACGAAAAAATCTGCTCCATGTGAAAAACACCATATGGAAGTTCTGAACGATACAGGGCAAGCGCCGCAAAGACGGCGGCTTTAGCAGTCAAATCAGACTGATGATGTCCCCTTAGCCTGCATTCAACCCTCGTCTCCTTGCCATTGCGAGTTCCTTGGGTGTCTACCTTGACCGCTACAGCATTTCCTCCTAGATGCACTTTGCCAAAGCTGCGAACTACTGCATCACGAACAGTTGGCTGTCGGAGCAGACCTGATATTCCTATCGTCCGGAGCCCTGCCAAAAGACGGGTGGTCAAGCGCGAATCGAAGCACAGGCGTGTGCTGACTGTAGGAATATTGAGCGTACGTGGAAGTGTCTGCTGATCCGAAAAGGGAAACCGATACGCCCGATGACGACCCACTCCTACACCAAAGTCTGCTACTATGCCGTCAGTAAAGCTTCTTCGAGTCACTGGACGTCCCTGTTCTATCACCTCCAAGTCGGTATGAATCTGATCTACAGTCCACTCAATCGCAGCCTGACCGTGTTGATCACCCAAGCCCAGCATCAAAGATATGTTCAATTCATCCGTCTGATCCATGAGCTGTGTCGCTTGCAGAGCCAATAGATTGGTTAGCCCTGGAGCTAATCCTACACTTAACAATGCAGTGACCTGATAAGCTCGGGCCTCCTGATGACACTGCTCCACCTGACTCAAAAAGGCCGCATTCGCAGTAATATCCATGTAATGCACGCCATGCTGAAGACTGGTGCGTACCAAGGTTGTATTGTCCTGATCCAGACACATAATAATCATTTTAGCTTGCTCTAATATCGACGGGTCTATGGGTTCATGAATATCAAGCTGCAAAGGTCGTATCTTGCCATTCGATTGTTGGCTGAATGCAGTGGCACGTTCCAGACTACGGCCTGCGGCAAATACCTTGCCAGGGAACATTTCACTTAACTCTGTGCATACAATTTTCCCAACATGCCCATACCCGCCAATGATGATGATATTATCCTTTGTCATAAGCCGTCTCTCCCTCTTTAACCGCAAACCATGCATTCACTAAAAAAGCACCATAATACCGGATAATGCGAGTAAAGCCTGCATCTATCAACAGTTCCTGAATTGCCGCATTGGACACCGGGTTTGACTCACGACCGATAGAAGCAGCGAATCGTTCCCAATCCTCCAGTGAAATACCCTGACTCAGCATATGGCCTTTCCACGCCTGCATTTGGATGGAAAAAGAAGGATCCTGCGGATTCCCATTAATAGAAGCTAGGCAAAAAGGCGCACCCGGCTTGAGTCGACCGGATATCTGGCGCAGCAATGCCTGTTTATTTTCCAAGCTCTGAAGAAAATGAAGCACCAGCAGGCAGGTAGCAGCGTCATAGACCGGTTCTCTGCATGACTCTTCGCTGCGCTTTTCGTACTGTTCTTTAGGTGATTTTCCAGACAACTCTTCCAACGTACCTGTAACAAATGATATTTTTGAACCGATGCCCGCTTGTGTCACACGTTGACGTGCCAAATCCAGCATGTGCTCAGAGGGATCAACTGCCCTAAAGGACCATGCCTCATGCCGCCCTCCGAGCGTAATCAGTTCCTGACCGCCCCCAGCTCCGACAATCAGCACATTCGGATCAATATTTTTGTTATGAGCCTGCACTTCAAGCTGTGCGGTTATCAAACAATCTGTCATCTCATACAGATGGGTATATCCAGGTATTTTTAAAGCAATCGTATCCGCGTATTTATGCACATTCGGATGATTCCAGCTCATAGGTTGATTTGAGTCGGTATTTCCAATATGGGGTTGCTTCATATGTGCTCTCCTCCAAACATTTAGCCTTGATCTTCAACGACCATTCGTTTATTGTAGATTTAATTAAGAATCATTCTCAATTATATAGACAATACGAATATCCAAACCATCCCACAAATGTGGGATTTAATAATCGCGCTTTGAGAATCTCCAGCTTTCACGATAGGAGTAAAGGATGAACGCACATAATACACCATTTGCACAGCTTAAGAAGAATCGACAACCAATCATGGAAATGGGAAGTAAGTCACCCTCATCCCCCACCTACAAGCACACGCTAATCGACCGCTTGCGTACTCAGATTTCTTTTGATGCGGCGTGCTGTACCTCAGTAGATCCGCGAACGCTGCTTTCCACGGGGGCATTTACGGAGTCGGGTGTAGAGGGCATTCACAGCAAACTACTAGAATACGAATATCTGCACGACGATATCATGAAATACGATCAATTGGTGCGAGAGGGGCAGTCCATCGCGACGCTTCATGGGTCTACACAAGGCCAGCCGGATCGCAGCACACGTTTTAGAAATGTTTTGCAACCCGCCGGATTCGGAGATGAGCTGCGTGTTCCATTTATGTACAAAGGAAGCTGCTGGGGATTTCTTACGTTGTTCCGCCACCATGGAAAGCCTGTATTCAGCACGGAAGAGCAACAACTGCTTGAAGCATTAGCGCCGTCCATAGCCTACCATCTGCGTCAAACTAGTGTCAGTGTATCTCCAGTCTCCGCAATGATTATGGAACATGAACTGGAGCCAGGGGTTCTGACGCTTTCCACTCAACTAACCCCCCTCTCGTCCAATATAGTAGCAGAACAGTGGCTAAAGCTGCTTCGGCAGCAAGAGGGAATCCATGATGGCGAGCTGCCAGCCTCTGTCCGGGCGGTAAGCTTGCGAGCGCTATCCACTTCTACTGCACCAGCCAGACTATGTATCCCTTCCGCTGATGCTGAAACCCCTTGGGTCACGATCAGAGCCACTCTCCTGCAAGGCGGACGCGAGCATATGGGCGAGAAGCAGTTGGCCGTATGGTTTGAGCCTGCTAAAGCAACTGACATGTTGCCGCTTATGGCTGAAATCTACTCATGGACTGAACGAGAGAGACAGCTTGTACGGCTCATTGTCCAAGGCTTTTCTACTAAGGAACTGGCAAGTGCACTTCATATTACGGCCTACACGGTGCAGGATCATCTGAAAGCGATTTTCTTGAAAACAGAGGTAAGCAGCCGTCGTGAGCTAGTATGGAAGGTATATTCCAGATTTAATTAATATTTGTAAAAAAAGACAGATGACCCGGTTAAGGATCATCTGTCTTTGCATCACTGCTCTATTGAGACGCAAGAGTCTTATTTCTGCGAAGAGGATTTCGTATCATCGTATGATACTGGTGAGGGCTTCGCAATCCATTCATCAGCCTCAGGCTCGATATCCACGCCGTTGTCTAGCTTCGTTTTCTCCATCAAGGAATCTCCGTCCTCGTTCTTCTTGTTGCGGATTTTCGCTTCGTCTTGAGTGTGGTCGCTCATGTTGATTCCTCCTTTTTAATTTCATCTGATGGTTGTACCTTACTCATAATTACCCATTGCTGTCCTGTACAAACCTCTACACGACCAGATGCCCTTTTTTCTCCGCCGGTCCAATGGTCGCCTCAATGCCAGCATTAAACTCCAGAAAGTCGCTTTCCACTCCATCACTAAAAATAACTCCATTCTCCGGCATCTGCGAAGCAATGCGCAGCGGTCTTTCAACTGCCACCTGTCCAAACACCAGCTCCGCAGCAGTCGTCCGACTGGGAAACGGTTCTCTCACCGTAAAATAAAGCGATGGCGAGCTCCAGGTTGCACGATGATCCTGTCCCATTCCTTCTACTGTCCCCTCCTGACTAAAAGCAGCACCTGACACCAGGTGATCTGGAGTCAGCGAGACCGGATGCCGTGTAGCACTGCCGACAATACCGGCCGCTCCAGCCAGCACACTGGTCAGCCAGCCTGTCGCCCCCAGTCCCGTGGAAACGATAATACCGCTGGACGATTGCTGCTCTACCTGATCCTCCAATCTCAACTCATATCTCGCAGAAACATGAGTTTTGCGCCCAATGAACAAATCGTTCACGGCATATAAGGATTGGCCATCATTCAGTTGGGCCTTAGCCAACGTAACCTCTTTAATCGGCCGTCTGTTCACGAACACATCCGGCACCACCCAGCGCAGATCAGATACAGTAAATGGCAGCAATACCCCGTCCCAGCGCAATGGATCTGGATTCACGCCGATTAGCGGCTGCTCGGTCAAATATTTTAACGTGTTGGCTACCAGCCCATCCTGACCCAGTACCACCACCGTATCCTGTTCACCAAAAATAAAGTTCGGCACATGCTCCCGTTCCACAATCTGCACACGGCCCAAGGCCGACAACTCGGACGTTGCCGTTGCCACCGCCCTGCGGTAATTTTCATCCTCCAGCACATAATCACTGAAATCCGCACCAAGCCGTTCCATAAAGAAGCGAGCCTGCTGCACCGTATTGTATCGGACAATCAGTTCCTCCAGTCGCGTTTTACGCTTCACCAAAATAATCTTCTGCTCTGTCATTCGGTTGTTCATCGTGCTCTTCCTCCAGATCCTCTCGATCCTGCTGATCCGTTTGTTCCCATATCTGACATGAGACCTTGTAGCAGATCCGGTGTAATATTCAACTGACCGATTTTCCCTGCATTTTCTGCGAGCTCCTGAAATGCGATCGCGATCAGCTTATCCGGGCTCATATCCATGTTGGCCATAGCTTGAAGCACGTTGGGCTCGACATCCTGCAACGATTTCATCACCGCTGTCAGCTCATAGGCCTTGGCATCGGCTTCCGCCTTTTTATTCGTTACGGTCAGCTCAATCAGTTCGCGTTTTTTCTCTTCCAAGGCCGTGTCGAACCGCAATTGCTCCTCCTTCATCTCACTTTGCTTTTGCTTTACGGAACGCTCGGCATCCAGTTGGGTTTCGCGGATCTGCCTTTTTTTCGTCTCCACTGCAATTTCCGTATTCAGCTCATTTTCCTTTACACGGCGCTCCTGCTCAATGGATGCGTTACGACGCTCATACAAAGCGTGATCCGCATTACGAAGAATTTCCTCTCTCGCCTGCGCTTCCAGTGCTCTCATCGTCTCCTTATTGGGTAAAATCGCCAAAATGGACAGCCCCATGACCTCAATGCCCAGTTTCTCCATTTCTGTATGCTGAGCAATATCCTTCGTCATGTTTTGGGCCAGACGTTCACTGGACTGAACTGCTTCTTTGAGTGGGACACGTTCCAAATACTTTTTGGTAAGCACCTTGGCAATGTTAATCACCCGTTGGGCCAGCTTGCTTGGATCGTCCGAAATGTAGCGCCGTTCCTTCAAATCATACGTGTAGTTTAAAATCTGCGTCGTTCTGCGGTAATCCACAATCCGATAAGTCAGTTGTCCCTGCACTGTCACTGCCTGGAAATCATTCGTCATATCTTCAAACATGAACGGTACATCAATGGAAGAGACCGGCACGACGACGACCGAGGTGGTCGGGGCGTAGTAATAAAAGGATAACCCGACACCCTCTCGAACCACCTTCCCGTTCTTCACCTTCATGACATATTCACTGGGTTGAAATTTAACAAAATTAAATCCAAACATCGTCGCTTCCTCGCTTTCTTTATCGTATCCACCATCTTGTTAATTATTAATTGTTATTATCAATTTGTTATTAACAATAAAATAACACAACTAAACAATAATATCAATATGACATTTACAAAAAAATAAAGGCTGCTCCCCTCCGATATGCTCGGTTGGGGAAACAGCCTCAGATTTCTTGCATTTTTTTAATAAAAACACTTTCAAAAATGTATACCTATCTGCATATTTAAATAGAATCACTAGCAAAACGAACCGCTCTGCTAACCAAGACCGGCAGCACGGATATATGACCTTCGTCTGCAAATTCCCGGTACTCTACGTGTAGTCCTAGATTGTCCCTAGTCGTTAGACGCGCAGCTAAGTCCCTGGCTTTTTCCTGCATGCCACTAAAATGCCCAGCCTCTAACTCCCCTACAGCAATCAACAGCTTTTTAGTCCAATGCTTCTGAGCTATAGAAGCTACAAACTGTTTCTCTTCATCCTTAATAGCTTGTCCACCCCAGTGTATAGACGGACTTCCCGCCACATACACCTGAAAAGAGTCTGGTCTTGTAAACAGGGTATGTAATACGAACAGTCCTCCAAGCGAATGCCCGAAGATCGTCTGTCGGCTGCGGTCGATAGGAAAATCACGCTCAATCATAGGCTTAAGCTCATCTTCAATAAATGATAAGAAATGCTCGGCGCCCCCGCTTTCTATAGCTGCATCTTCGTTTGGCTTTATTGGAAGCTCCACAGCCGTCCCCGGCAGTGTAAGATCGTAATATCGTGAAGGATGAAATGGAGCCTCTGTTGGATAGCCTATTCCTACAATGATAGCTGGAACAACCCCTGTTTTTTCGGGCCGTCTACCCTGAACGCGCACTGCTTCCACCATGGTTCCAAAAACAGAATTGGCATCCAGCACATAAATAATAGGATAACCAGATACAGGAGGTTCCTCGGCAGGGATGGCAATATAAATATGATACTCACGGTTTTCAGCCTGCGAGTGCATCACTCGATGCTGACTACGAGGAACGCATACGGCTCCGTGAGCATCGCTGGAATGATTAGCTTGCGTAAATACGCTTTTAATGAGAATAACCTCCTGTAGAACCTGAATTCTAATGAAATCAGGCCGTTTTTTTCATAAGCAAGACTACAAAATATGGGACCCCGATCACCGCAATAATCAGTCCAACGGGAATTTCCGCAGGCGCAACTACCGTTTTGGCAATAAAATCAGATAATAGCACCAGTACCATACCGACCATACCGCATACAGGAATCACAAAACGATGATGAAGGCCAACCAGCCTTCTGGCGATATGAGGAGACAATAATCCTACAAAGCCTATTCCTCCCGAAACAGACACACAGGCACTCACCAGTCCAATGCTGGACAACAGAAGAATAGACTTTTCCTTTTCGGTCGCAACCCCGAGACTTTTAGCTGTATGTTCATGCAATTGAAATAGATCCAGAACATATGACTTCAGCCAAATAACAGGAATTAAAATGACGAGCCATGGAATTACGGCAGCAACCAGCTTCCAATCAGCACTCCAAATACTGCCCGACATCCATACTGTCGCCATCTCGAAATCCGAGGCTTTCATTTTCAGCGACAGATATAAGCTTAAGGAACCGAAGCCAGAGCCAATCGCGATACCTACGAGAAGCAGCCGCTGCGGATCCAGACGACCTGCTTTCCAAGCAAATAAATAGATCAGCAGCGCAGCCATCAAACCTCCAATCAAGCCGAAAAAGGGCATAGCCAGCGCTGCAGTCCAGCCGGTTGTTTCCATTTGTCCCTGGTAAAAGAACATAAATATGACGATGGCTGCCCCCGCCCCTGCGTTAATGCCTAAAATGCCGGGATCGGCCAAGCCATTTCGTGTAACTCCCTGTACTGCCGCCCCAGCAATCCCCAGACCTAAGCCGACCAAGGCCGCAATCACAATACGCGGTAGCCGAAAATCAAAAATCACCAAATCCAACTGCGGAGTAGGGTGAATACGGAACAAGGTCTGAATTACTTCCTGTAGGGTCATGTCGAACTCTCCATGGGTCAGACTGACATAGGAGGCTGCTAAAATGAGCGCAGCCCCGCCTGAAAGGACGAACCACAGACGTTTCGCACTGATTTTACGCATGCTCTCCCCCTCCTTTTCTACGTATTAAGTACAGAAAGAAAGGGATGCCAATGACCGAGGTAACCACACCAATAGGCGTTTCAAACGGATAATTAAGAAAACGGCTCAACACATCAGACATGCCCAAAAAAAGACCACCGATCAATCCAGAGCATGGAATGACCCAACGGTAATCTACACCGATTAAATATCGGGTAATGTGCGGAATCAACAAGCCAACGAAGGCAATTTTTCCTGCCAGCGCAACAGAAACACCTGTCAGCAATGCTACACAGAGCATGGCCCCCAGCTTGACCGGTAATGCCCGCTGTCCCAGCCCTGTGGCCACGTCGTCGCCCAGCGACAATAGTGTTATTGGCTTGGCCAGCAGCATCGCTCCCACAATTGCCACAAGAGCTAAGGGAATTGCCAATTGAATCATATCGGGATCCATCTGATGCAGACGAGCGTTAAACCAGAAGCTTACATTTTGCGATACATTAAAATAAATGGAAAGAACGGCCGACAGGCTGCTTAAAAACGTGCCGATGATCGTTCCCAAAATGGCCATACGAACCGGAGCAAGACCGCCGGGAATCATCCAGGCTAAACCAAACACAATAGCCACTCCCAAAGCAGACCCCACAAAAGAACTTCCGATCAGGCCCATCGAAGTGGAGTTTGGCGCGAGAATCATCATTAAGGTGATCACAAATGCCGCCCCATCCGACACGCCCATAATTGAGGGTGAAGCCAAGAAGTTCCGCGTCATTCCTTGCATAATGGCTCCTGAAATCGCGAGAAAAGCACCGATTAATATAGAGCCGACCGCTCTGGGCAGACGCGAGTTTAAAACGACCTGATGATCCACATTCCCAGCATCAAAATGAAAAAAGCTAGCAGTTACCGTCTCCCATTCTATCGTTTTGGCTCCATACATCACAGACAGCAGTAGCGTTAATACGATAAATAAGGGAGAGACGAAGATTACAACATAAGGAGAGATCAACTTTTTTCCCATGTTCCTACCTTTACTGCGAAAGTCGGTTCATAACCGCTTCCAAAAAGGCAAGTTTGCTCCATGAAGTACCACCTTGAGCATTGGGATCTACAATATTGACGAAGGTTTTCCCATTCTTAACGGCATTGATGCTGCTCCAAATCGGATTCTTCTCCAAATCTGCCAACGCCTGCGGTTGATCCTTGTTCTCTCCTTCAGAGAATTGCACGAACAGATAATCCGGGTTCATATCAGCCAATTTCTCCAGAGAAACCGCCTCTTGTGCTTTAACTGTATTTAACTCTTCCGGTACTTTAGCTCCTAGATCAGCATACAGCGAAGGATTGAAATATACATCTGCAGGATATACATACAAATTGCCTGTACGAATCCTTACCATGAGTACCTTTTTATTTTCCCATATTGGCTTTAGCTTCTGTTGGGCCGCTTCCGCATCTTGCTTGTACTTATTCAGGATCTCTTTCGCTTTCGCCTCTTTGCCCGTAAGTTCTCCCAACATTAATAGATTCGCTTCCCAGTTCGTTGAAATATGGGATACTGGAATCATTGGAGCGACCTTACCTAGCTGATCTGCCACCGCAGGCCGAAATTTAGAACTTCCCAGAATTACATCCGCTTTCAGTTTGAGGATCGTTTCAGCGCTAGGCTGCATTCGGTCACCAACGTCTGTAGCTCCTTCCATTGCTTTCTCCATGAACTCAGGGAATTTCCCGCCCGAGGTAACCGCCCCAGTTGGTTTCACTCCAAGGACAGCCGCATCTTCCATCGCTTCCAGACTAGCTATAATAATATGATCCGTTTTGGCCAGCTTATAAGTCTTATCTAGATATGTAATCGTCTTGGCACTTTCTCCGTCAGAAACAGACGTTTGTGTCGATGCATTGGTATTCTTTTGGGCTGAGCTATCCACCTCCTGTACCTTTTCACCACATGCCGTCAACAGCAAACTTGCCGATAACAAGGTACACATCCATACTGCAAATTTCTTCATGATCTAAAAGACTCCCCTCTACCTACTTGAATTTATAGATAATAATTATCATTATCATTGATAACTATTATCAATAGTAGGAGAGAAATCGGTGTATTGCAATATTTTTTCTAATATTTATTAAAAAGAGAGCTGACTTCTCCTGGAATCATTGCAATTAGGAAGCATCAGCCTCCCCTGTTCTGTTGGATATCATTCACATTCCATTCTCTATAGAACTGCTCCAAATACATCTCCATCCATTGATGCCGGACCTCCGCTAGCTCTCGGGCATAAGTGGTGTTCATTAAATCCTTGAGCTTGAGCAGCTTTTCGTAAAAATGGTAAATAGCACTTTTACCTGCGGCGCGATATTCATACTGTGAATAGTCCTGACCTGGTTCATGCATGATACTGCCCTTTGAGCCTGCATACATAAAGGTTCTTGCAATCCCAATCGCTCCCAGGGCATCCAACCGATCTGCATCCTGTACAACCTGACCTTCCAGCGTTTCCATAGGCGGGTTTTGTCCACCATTGTAGGACATTGTAGCAATAATGGTCATTACGTGTGTGATCACGTCCGGATCGTTTACATGCAGATGCAGCCACTGCTCAACTTTATCCAGCCCCGCTTGTTTGGAATCATTCAATTTTTCATCCGCTACATCATGCAACAGTGCTGCCAGTTCACACACGAACGGATCTGCACCTTCTTTTGCAGCGAGTTCAATGGACAGCTTCCTCACCCGGTCAATATGCCACCAATCGTGACCACTGTGGTCATGCTCCAACTGTTGCTGTACATACGGCTCTGCCTTTTGAATGATATTTACCCTTATCGCTTCCTGTTGCTCTGTTCGTCTGTTCATAAGTCACCTTTCAATCCCGTCTATATTTACTATGTGAGAGGTTGGTTTATTTTTTATATGCTTGTCCATTTGCTTAGTGCGAATCATCGAGAGCGCCTTACGGGCTGCCAGCTTCCCATTTGGGCTTCCATGCTTCACTACTTCTTTTAATATTTCGGTCGCTGGTTCATACCCATGATATCCCAAAAGAATACATGCACGTTCCTGTACATACATATCTTCATCATCCACATAGGAAAGCAATGAATCCACCTCACTGACAGGAGTAATCGCCATTAAGCTGTAAAGAAGCTGACACCTCACGTCATCCTCCATAGATGAATCCTTTTCCAGTATAGCCTGTAATTCATGCATACAGCGAATATCTTCTGCTAGTTGTTCGGTGCTTATGTTCTCGTTAGACGGGTAATCCTTATGCAGCTCTTCCCAATCGAGCTCCGGTTTTTGCTCCAACTCTGCAATCAACGAAGCCGCACTTCGGTATATCGGTGACAAATCTGTTTCCTCGTGATTTATATAACATAATTTATATGCCAACGGTCCTTCTACATATAGGCCTACATAATTAGAATGATCATCCGTCCATAGAGGGACGATATGTTTGAACACCTCGATCTGCGCCATCCACTCAGTACTCTCAGCAAGCTCCTGTTCACTCAGTAATCGTAGCTGAACCTTGTGCCCTTTCTGCTTCTTACTATGGATCAGTAAAGCTTCCAGCGTATCGTCAGGCAGATAAATCGCTAGACGCTCAAACACCTCTCGTAAGCTCATTTTTTCACACTCCTAATCTTTTCTACTCCAAATCTACTATTTAAGTCCCGAAAAAGACAGGCTTTCTTCATTTTATTCTATATGTGTGTGGCATCCAACATTAGGTCGAGAAGTCCTTAACTATGCAAAAAAAGAACCTCCTCAACCACATCAGCTGTAGTTAACGGAAGTTCTTTATTAAACACTGATTCCCTTATCTTACTCCAAGACACCAAGCTCGCGGTTTTTTTCCTTGAATCGGCTGTTATGAGAAGATACATATGCCGCTTTGTCAGCTGTCGGATCAATGTACAGCTTGGCGCTGTTGAGGGCAAGGGCGGCGTCTGTGAACGTACCTGCAATCAGATACAGCTTGCTTCCGTACTCGACAAAATCGCCTGCAGCAAAAATCCCCGGTAGATTCGTTTCCAGCTTGTCGCTCACGCGGGCATGCCACTCTCCCATATCCAGTCCCCAATCTCGCAGAGGACCGAAATCGGATTTTAGACCATGATTTACGATAACTGCATCAACATTCAGTATCTCTGTTTCGCCCGTATCTACATGATTGATCGTCACCTGCTCAATCGTCTCTCCGTTGTTGCTATGTAACTGACCTACCGCGTAAGGTGTGAGAACACGAACCGAAGAGGATTTCATACGGGCTACATTTTTCTCATGTCCGCCAAAATGATCCCGACGATGTACAACTGTTACACTCGCCGCAATAGATTCCAGCTCATTCGCCCAATCTACCGCCGAGTTGCCTCCACCGGAAATCAGGACGTGCTTGTCCCGGAACGGCTCCAGCTCTTGTACGGTATAATGCAGATTTGTAACCTCGTAACGGTCAGCGCCTTCAATCTCCAGTTTAGCCATTTTGAGAATACCATAGCCTACGGCCAGAACGATCGTACGCGTCCAATGCTGTTCCCCTGTGGCAGAAGTCAGCAGGAACGTACCATCTTCTTGCCGATCCAAACCCGTAATCTGTTGCCCCAGTACAATGGTAGGCTCGAACGTTTTTGCCTGCTGCTCCAGCTGGTCGATCAGCTTTTCACATAAAATCGGGGTAACGCCTCCAACATCCCATATCATCTTCTCAGGGTATATGCGCATCCGTCCGCCTAGCTCATGCTTGGCTTCGATCAGCTTGGTTTTCATATCTCTCATTCCACTGTAAAACGCGGTATACATACCGGCAGGACCGCCGCCGATGATCGTTACATCATATAATTCCAAGGACTCTGTCACTCTGCAACTCTCCCTATCATAACTTAATATGTCTGCTTCTATTATAAGTGATAATAATTATCAATATCAATTAAGAAATAAAAACATATCTGTGACAGAGGTTTTTGTGATTTTGGAACTACATTTTATACAGTTATCTGGCTATTGCTTTTGTTAATCCGCAGCTTAACCAAGTATTGATCGTACATTCTGTGCTTGGATATGATCGTAAATTCATGCATGGAAGAATTCATATGTTCATTTCCTCCTTCATCTTTTCAGCTGTATTTTTTGAAAAAGTCACTTCCGTGGATTATCCAATATTGTTCAGCAGGAGGGACCTCTTCCAAAAAGTTCTGATATTCCCCTTTCCAGCCCACCGGGACATAGTGTTCAAAAGAAGCTGGCTCTGGAAATAGTGAGTAGAGAATTTTCTGGTCAAAATCAACATATAAAGCAGGACAGAATTCCAACACTTCATCCTTATGCTGGATTGCATCATCTAGCATCTGGAGCATTGTAGTGAGTTCTCCCGTAGCCACCTTATATTCACAGATGTGTTCCAAAAATGCTCCCGCTGTAGTCTCATCCAAAATAGCGATACCAAACCGTTCCTCCATCTCGGTATTCAAAAACCAATACTCTCTTTCCGTCACATACCAATTCCATTGTCCCTGAAAAACGACACCGACAATAATATTTTGTGCATATTCAGGCCATATTTTCATGAGCTTTTGTGTTCCCCTCCCTCACTTACAGCTCGATCCAAAACCGGTTTACACGGTTTCCATCTTCCTCTATGTAATACTTGTCTGGTGTTCCGCCGTTTCGCAGAATCGTTCTTTTGGAACTGATATTATCGGAGTCGCATACGACGAGGGCTCTGGAAACACCCAACTCTTTTGCTTTGCCCAATGCCAGACTCAGCATAGTCACAGCGTACCTGTTCCCTCGTGCAGAAGGACGGATACCATAACCGATATGACCGCCAGCATTTAACAAATGCTCATTAAGATCATGACGGATATTCACTGCTCCGACGACCTGGTCATCTGCATCCATCAGCCAGTATGTCGAACTTTTAACCCAGCCTTCAGACAAGCCAATTCCATTTTTCTGTTGATTTAAAAACGTCAGCATACCTTCAAAATCATACGGTTCTATAGAAATCACCCAAGGCACCATTTGCTCCTGGCTTTTTTTCCATTCCTCATAAAATGAAAGATAAGTATCCTTCCAGCGCCGATCCGGCTCAACCAATCTTACGGTCTGCATCCCACTCACGACCTCCTCTTTAAGCGCTCCATATATCTACTAATGGTCGTCATCTCTACACCCCATAGTTCTTAGTCGTTGCTTCCAGAGTTTCATCCGTCTCCGCAAGCCACACAGAACTAACCTCAAACGTCCCCGGCTCGAAAAACAATGGGAATCTCCGCTTAAACCAATCCTGCATCGGCAAATTTAGTGCTTCCTTCATATCCACCCACAGCAGATCTCCCTCAGGGGGATTCTTTAATAGTTCACCTTCCGTTGCTGTAGCCAAATAGTTAAAGACCATATATCTCAGCCCTTGATTTGGATCACAATATTCGTCGATTCCTTTAAATACAATTTCCGTAACCGTTAAGCCCGTTTCCTCCTTTACTTCGCGAATGGCTCCGTTCACAATGCTCTCTGGGAACTCTACTTTTCCTCCTGGAGCAATATAACCTGGAAACCCCTTTCGATTGGGTCTATTCATAAGCAATACCTTGGTTCCGTCTTGAATCATGCACATGGTATATATTTTGTGTGTCACTTCTGTAGCCAATCCAATCATACCTTTCTTTATTCGCGATTCTCTATGATCTAGCTTTTGACTTTCTCACCGACATATTGTAATTGGTTAAATATAGTATTCCAATCAGAACAATCACAGTCCCTCTTCAAACAACTGCATACCTATAATTTCAAAGGAGACACCATCGCCTGCTTTAACGTGGATATCACCATTCATTTCTTCCGAATCTAAAACAAACGTAGCATCTCCTACAACAATCTCCAGACATTCTATCCCGCCTGCTTCGCCTTGCATCACTTGTTGTATCATTCCTTGAATCCAATAGTCGCCTAGCTTTGGTTGAGGGCGAACAACGCCTGTCTTTTCAGTAGGCCTCAGTCTTCTGAACCCTTCTATACTGGATTGAGAAATCTCAACCGAAATGACACAGCCAGGAATTAACTTGTCCAAGCTTTGTTTATACGGAACAACATACGCATATCCCGAGGTCAGTTCACACCAAAAAGATGTCCAGTAGCCGTATACTTTTTCCTCGCCAATACTACGAATGATGATCTTTTCATCTTTATTTACTTCCTTGATCTGTACGCGCATATTCGGAGTCCTCAGTAGATATTTTTCTTATAATAATAGTGTTTAAAGCCTCTAGGAGCCTCCTCAATGACACCGACTACTTCATACCCATGTTTCTCATAGAATTCAGGCGCTTGAAAAGAAAAGGTATTTAGTTGTATAAAATTACATCCTTTATCTCTAGCCATTTGTTCGATTTCATCAAGCAATTGCGAACCGTAGCCCTTTCCTCTATGGACCTGATCTACCCACAAAATATCAACCTCCACCCAGTTCCAACATAGTACACTTAGAAGACCGCCGATGACCTGACCTTCTCCATTTTTGAGCGTAAGATTAATCTCTTCATATTGGGTTTGAATATCTACTGGGACGTGTGTTGCATTAAACTCAATCAACTTGTTTCTGACGAAACGAGCTTCATCCTTACTACTTCGACTCATTTGAGGTTCCAGCGTCATGGCTTAAATCCTCCAATTTAGAATGTATACTAACACTACTGATTCAATCTATAAAATACTAAAGTTAGAAACCTTTCATCTTCCCACTGTTATTTATTGTATATACTTTTCTAAGTTTAGTCACATGATTCATTTTAACCCGACGTAAACGCAAAAAAGCAGGCTCCCTATGAAACAGAGAGCCTGCTGTCTTTTGTATCATCGTCAGGCTTACAGAAGAAGAGATGGGATGATCAGATAGAAATATCCAGTGATTTTCCAACCCCAGTAATATCACTGCCATTCGAGCTGCTGGCGCGAGTCATTTCCATATTGCTTGGAGCGGACTTTTCCATTTTTGGTGTTGACGTGCTGCTGGATTGAGAACTTTGCTGTGCAATCTGGGCTTCAATTTGTTTAATTTGCTGCTGAAGCTGCTTCATTTTTGTTTCTTTTGTATCTTTATTATCTTTGCTTTGTTGTACCTTGTTGTACTCTGCTTCAAGCTGAGCTTTTTGCTTTTCCAGACTGGCTGTATTGTTGGCACTGGATGAAGATGAAGTACTTGCAATAGATATAGAATTGCTGGAAGTCGCTGAAATATTCATAGAAAAATTCCCCTTTTTAAAAGTTAAGTTTGAGTTACAGATGTGGGCTAACCGGTTTTAAGATACGCTATTGCACCCTAAAGATTATGACGAAGCTGATACAGATTGTTCGAAAATCTTGGCGATTTTATCGAATAAAGCCGATATTTCCTCATCTGTTTCTGCAGATACGGAGCCGGATAGAAGCTCGGAACTCAGGACGTTTTGCAAATCACTCAGTAAGGATCTTTTTTCATCTACCGTAAGCTCTTTTTCAGATGTAGTGGTGTTATCCTCTTGATTGGTAGTCGCCTGAATATTCCATGCAAATGGGGGCATAATTCCACCCATCGCCTGCATCATTGGAGGCAGACCACTGCCATCAACTTCAGGTCGGAATGAGTCATCTTCAGGCGGCGCAGGGCGATTATTTTGGATGGATTCTGCTATCTTATCGAATAAATTGGATACTTCCGCATCTGTTGCTGTCGAAAGATCCACCCCGGATAACAAGTCACTGACTGCAGCCAAAGGATTTTTCGTACTGTTGTTGATTTCATTCGTTTCAGATAAAGCACTTGAAGACGTTAAGTAACTTTGTAAATCTGACAACAACGCTTTCTGTTCATCCGTAGTCAGCGCCACAGTATCCTGGTCGTACTTGTAGTCATAACTGTAGTTTTCCGAAGGAAGTGGAGCCTGCATACCCCCGGCATATTCCATAAATTCCGCACTTAATTCGAGTGAATCGTTAGATTTCTTGTGTGTGGTATGCCCCGTGTTATTTAGTCCATTCTCATTTGACTTCAGCGTATTCGAATTATCGTAGGAAGTCGAAGTCTTGATGAGATGCCTATTAATGGATAGTGACAAAGTAGATCCCCTCTCAATGTACATAGTGTTTTTAGCTGCCCACCTCTCTTTCATCGGTAGCAAAACTGAAGGCAGCCTGAGGGAATGCTGAATGATAACTGAATGAATACGGACTGAGCCATACGTACTCTTTTTCTTTTTCCTAGACCATAGTCAAGGAAAGACCCCTCCGCAGGACGGGGAACTGAACCCTACTCCAGACAGGAGCAAGTAAAGGGATAATTTGTTACTCTTAGCAGAGAATAAATGAACGTATATTGAAAATTGAAGGTAGGGGAAAGGTGTATGATCCGTATTAGTCATTTGGTTCATGAGAGACTTATGTTCCTATTCAAATTTTTGTACTCACCTGCATATGTAGGTAGCGTAACACCCAGTTCCAGATTTTTAGCTAAAAATATGATAGAATCCATTCCATGGAGTGAAGTTCATGCCGTGGCTGAGCTCGGGGCTGGAACAGGCGCAATTACCCAATACATTCCGTCTACGACAAAAATTCATCCCAAAGTTCTGCTCTTTGAGAAGGACCCGACCATGCAGCAGAGTTTAAAAAGGAGATTCCCGAATTATCTGTGCTATTCCGACTCGCGTGAGCTTCAGCTTGCTATGAAAAATGCCCAAATTGAACAGCTCGACTGTATAATCAGCGGGCTGCCATTCTTCAACTTTCCACAAGCGATGCGAGATCAAATCGTAGAACAAATTCATCTATCACTTAGGGATGGAGGAATGTTTGTTGCCTTTCAATACTCTAAACAGATGAAGCAGCAGTTAGGTGAATGGTTTGATATTGAAGAAATCAAGTTTGTACCTATGAATGTTCCACCTGCATTCGTCTATGTATGCCGAAAGAAAGCTTAAGAAAGGAGTATGGGGATGGATGTTGAATATTTAATTTCCATTATCGAACAATATGGCTATGCAGCATTATTCTTCTCTCTATGGCTCGGAATTGTGGGACTGCCCATTCCAGACGAAGTTATAGTGATGACTGGCGGGGCCGTAACAAGCATGGGGATACTTCATCCGTTACCTGCTTTTTTAATTGTATATCTTGGGGTTGTATCAGGCCTATCCTTAGGTTATGTGTTGGGCAGAAGCTTGGGTACACCCATTTTGGATCGTTTGCGCCGAAAGAAAAAAATGGACAAGTATATTACTTTTTCAGAGAATTTAGTACATAAGTATGGAAACTTCACGATATGCATCAGCTACTTGCTGCCAATCGTTCGCCACATTGTCCCTTATATTGTGGGGATCAATAAAATGAGCTTCAAACGCTATGCCCTCTTCTCTTATTCAACGGGCTTGATTTGGACGCTAATCTTCTTCCTGCTCGGACGTCTCTTTGGTGACCATGTACAAGCAGCAGGAGAATTGATTCATCGTTATGGCTTGCAGGTGGCATTGCTTCTCATCATGCTGACAATTATATTTTTTATAATGAAATTTGTGTGGGGGAAGAAAACAACGGAGGAGTAAAGGTTGAGTCTATTCGGCATGTTCATAAATTTAAAAGTTACCTGTCGTGCCACTACGCAGACGGATGGTGCTTCCCATCGCCCCCGGATTTCTGAAATCGACAAAATACATCTCGATCATACCAAATATATTTATAGGGATTCAAAGATGCTGTGCAATTTTTAAATGAGTTACGTAACACCTATACTGGTTAAGAACTCATAATGATTTTCAACTTTTAAAATATATCTTATGAAAAAACAAAAAAGCGCCTAGAACAGGCGTTTTCATTTTTGTCCTTTTTAGCAATAGTATCCATATGATATACTATAAACTAACAACAGAATGGCTTAGATGGGCGGTCGGCTAGTCTCCTGCAAAGGAGGTGATGCCTGTGGAGGTTAAAGATACGCTGATGTTGATGATTCAATTTGCAACGTTGGTGATCTTGATTGTTTCCTTCAACAAAAAGAAATAGACCGCCCTCTGGAAAAGGTTAGCGGTCTATTTTACTAATCCAACCCTACAGCCACCGCCCTTATAAGCGGCTGTTGTAAAAGAGTGAGGATGTTAGAGCATCCTTACTCTTTTTTAAGTATATACCTATTGTCTATAGTTTATCACAAGAAAAACCATATTGACAATATGGAAAACCTTTTATGGGCAGCTTTCACCCTGAGCTATTTTTTTAATTGAAGCAGCTTAACCAGCTTGTCATGAATAGCCGTATTCGGGTAATTTCCACTAAATTGGGAGGAACCCGGACCCATTGCAGTTAGCGCTACATCAACGGATGTATGTCCTCCTGTGGTCCAGTCGATATAAAACTTCTCATCAGAACCTTTTACGGTAAAAGGGCCGTCCTCTTTGGAGACACCTTCACCGGATTCATCTTCCGCATCTTCGCCTTCAATGGCCAAACCGCCTGTTTCATGGTCTGCCGTCACTAACACCAAAGTATCTGGATGCGCTTTGGCATAGTCCTTAGCTACTTTGACAGCCTTATCCAGCTGCTGCCCGGCTTTAATGGTTAATTCACCTTCATTGTCATGCGCCATCTCATCAGTTCCTTCTTCCTCTACCATCAGGAAAAAGCCTTTTTTGTTTTTGGATAGAACATCAATCGCTTTCGCTGTCATATCCGGTAAAGAAACCGTTGGGTTGTAAGAATTGCCTAGTTTGTTGTGAGCTTGGAACATTTCTTCATTGGCGAATAGACCTAGCAGTTTAGAGCCTTTGGCTGCTTTCATTTCAGCCTGATCTGTCACATAGCTATAGCCCAACTTCTTCGCTTGTTCCACCAAATTTCCTTGAGTTCCCTTACTAGCTTCCTCAGGATCTTCTGCCGGTGCATCTGGATGTTTGCCTGGTGTTCCTGCAGGGTACCAGAAATCCTCACCCCCGCCCAGAATCACATCCAGCTTGCTTTTCTCAAGATACTGCTTGGCAATCTCGCTTTGCGCGGAGCGCTTCTCAACATGCGCACCAAAGGCAGCGCCCGTCGCATCTGTCACTTGGCTTGTCGTCACCACTCCTGTAGACATGCCTGCTTTTTTAGCCAGCTCCATAATGGTTGTCACTGGTTTTTTATTCAAATCCATTCCGATCGCGCCGTTATACGTTTTCACACCTGTTGCAATGGCAGTCGCAGCAGCGGCAGAGTCTGTAACTAGGTTGTCCCCTGAACTCGTGCTAACCAGACCCGTTATAGGCATCTTGTCCATTTCAAGCAATCCCGATTTTCCAACCGTTGCTAAGCGAATCGCGTTGCGACTGGCTTCCCCCATACCATCACCGATAAAAAGAATGACGTTTTTAGGAGTATCCGCTTTAGCTGATACAGCCTTCTGTGCCTTGGACTCTGCAACAGTGGACTTCGTAGAAGTCGCGGCTGCAAAAGCTGTAGGGATATCAGCAGATAATAAGGGTACAGTCAAAACAGTCACAGCACTTAACGCAAGGATACTCTTTTTCATGGAAGGCTTTTTCACAAGGTCACACTCCAATAAATTTAATATTCATATATGATAATTTCATCATATATTGGTTTTGTAAAAAATCGTAAAGCACTAGGTTTCCCGAATGTAAAAAATTGAAGTGGTCAGCTATGTTTTTATAATAAAAAAAGAAGACATCGACTCATGGTATACCAAGAGTTGATGCCTTCTGTTGTTTATACTACATCGCGGCGATATTTTTGCCGATGGGCATGGTGTAGTACAGCGGTTTTTGCTGTCCGTTTTGCTGATAGACTACAAGCAGCAATGTGCGGCCTTCGGCTGTTAATGGGCTACCACCACTCAGGATATGATCCAGACTGAACGGCAGCACATCCAGCACAGCGTGCTTTTGCAGTTCCTTTTCACCCAGGTTCAAAGAAGCAAAGGCTGGGATCATCTCGCGGTATGGCTGCGTCTGTTGACTAGCCACATCCGTCTCACCCGTATTCTCCTTGCTCACATCTGCCGCCGCAGGGGACAGCAGCGCATCCGGGTGCTGAAGAGCCATTTTCATATAGCTGGACCAATCGTCCTTCTCCAAAGTATGCTCCCACCAGATTTTGCGCGGCTTATATTTATGGTTGAGGAAATAATCAAGCTTCATCAGCCCAAGCACCATATCCATTTGCTTGGTTCCCCGCGATTCCAAAAAGGACTGAAGGCGCGTAAACAAGTCTTCGAGTTGATGTCCAATTTTTTGCCAGCCCTGTCCTTCCCAGTAGTCTCCGAATTCCTGAAAGAAATCAAAGGCGGACGAGAATTCACGCTCAATCAGGTAGTTCACCGTATGGTCCATACGATGAGAGTTCCAGTATTTTTCCAATACATCTTCCAAGCGTTTGAGTCGTACGATGTCGGCAAAAGAAAGGACGTCATTGCTCAACATTTCATACGGCGCAACATCCATATACGTATAGTTATACTTATCGGCATCAATGCGCAGACCAGTACCACGCAGCATTTTGAGGAAGCCCAGTTGAAGCTCTTCCGGGCCAAGCGCAAAAACGTCATTAAACGTTTTACGGAATGTGTTGTAGTCCTCCAATGGCAATCCGGCGATCAGATCCAGATGCTGGTCGATTTTCCCGCTTTGCTTGACCTTTGTAACAGTGCGGGAAAGCTTGGTGAAGTTCTGGCGGCGCTTAACCAGTTCATTGGTGGGATCATTCGTTGACTGGACACCGATCTCAAAGCGAAATACCCCCGGTGGCGCGTTCTCCGCCAAATAATCCAATACCTCGGGACGCATAATATCTGCCGTAATCTCAAACTGGAAGACACAGCCACGGTGATTTTCAATCAAAAACTTGAACATTTCCAGCGCATAATCGCGTTTAATATTAAAGGTTCGGTCCACAAATTTAATCAATTTAGCTCCATTGTCAATCAGATACAGAATATCCGACTTGGTGCGCTCGATATCGTAATAACGCACCCCGACCTCAATGCTGGACAGACAAAATTGGCAACTGAACGGACAGCCCCGGCTCGTTTCAAAATAGACAACCCGTTTCCCGAGTTCTGGGATATCCTCTGCAAAACGATATGGCGACGGCAGCTCGTTCAAGTCCGCTTTTGGACGACCCGGCATGATAATGACCTCTTCTCCCTTACGGTAAGCCAGTCCATATACAAAATGGAACTTGCGATCCCCTTCCAGCTCTTGCAGCAGTTGATGGAAAGTTTCCTCTCCCTCACCAACAACGATAAAATCCACATTCGCCAAGCGCTTCATCCAGTGCTCTGTATCGTAAGATACCTCCGGGCCACCCAAAACAATCTTGACCTCGGGCATAATCTTTTTCAACACATCAATGACTTTAATCGTCTCTTCAATGTTCCAAATATAACAGGAAAAACCGATGACATCTGCCCCTCGTTGAAACAGATCGGATACGATGTTCATCACCGGGTCCTTAATCGTATACTCCGCCAGCTCGATATCAAAATCCTTTTCACTGTAGGCTTTGAGGCATCGGATGGCCAGCGAGGTATGAATATATTTTGCGTTTAACGTTGATAAAATGACTTTCATAGGTCACAACCTTCTATAAGTTTGCATGGACTCTTACATCCTTAGTATAGCTATTCAAAATCCTCGTACACATCATCTGCAAAGATCTCATCCTCGCTCACCATTCCGCCGGTATTCCCCTGATTTTGAAAGAAATCAAGAAACGGCTTGCCATACTTGCGGAACTTCACTTCACCAACACCCTTGATCCGCAACATGTCTGCCTCGGATTGCGGACTCGCTACGCTCATCTCTCGCAGCGTGGCATCATTGAAGATGATATAAGACGGTACATGCTCCTGAGCGGCCAGATCACGGCGGATCAAGCGCAATTGCTCGAACACAGTTTCGTTGACCGCGGCAGGGTAGGTATCGCGTCCCTTTCGTCCACGCGATCCCGCTCCACCTGCAAAAGCAGTGGCATGCCGGACCACACGCTGCATGACTTCGCGCTGACCTCTCAGTACTTCAGCAGCAAGCTGTTGCAAGCGTACGACCGGATATTGCCCCTCGGATAGCATCAGATAGCCTTCCGAAACAAGAACATTGATAATTTCAGCAATTTCTTTTTCCGTTCGGTTGCCCATCACACCATAGGTTGGCAAGCTGTCAAAACCATACTGCAGCACCTTTTTGTTGCGCGAGCCTTTCAACACCGAGGCTACCATTGAAACCCCATACCGTTCCCGCATACGATGAATGCATGAAAAAATCTTTTGCGCATCTATGGTCATATCCACCAGTTCCCGCTCATCTGTACATGAACTGCATATGCCGCAGGCTTCATGCTCCTGCGCTTCTCCGAAATACTCCAGCTGTGCTGAACGTAGGCAGCGAGTCGTGTAACAATAGTCAACGATCTGTTGGAGCTTACGGTAGTCGTTGCGCTTGCGGTCTTCATCCTGTGGATTTTGCTCAATCAGGAACTTCTGGGTCACAATATCTTGCGGTCCGAACAGCAAAATACATTGACTTGGGTCGCCATCACGTCCTGCGCGTCCTGCTTCTTGTACATACGCCTCCATATTTTTAGGCATATTGTAATGAATGACATAACGTACGTTTGATTTATCTATCCCCATACCGAAGGCATTGGTTGCGACAATAACACGGATATCGTCGTACAGAAACCCTTCCTGGCTATCTGCACGTTCCTGATCAGTCATTCCTGCATGATAACGTCCTGCTGCCATGCCAGCGTCGCGCAGGCGTTGATATAAATCATCCACGTCCTTACGTGTCGCCGCATAAATAATGCCGGATTCACCCTCATGTTCACGGGCATAATTTAGTAAAAAGCTACGTTTGTCCTCCCCACGCAGCACACTGAATGCCAAATTCGGCCTTCCAAGACCCGTAACGAACGTTTCCGGTGAACGCAGACGAAGCAGGCGTACGATATCATCCATAACCTGCGGTGTAGCCGTTGCCGTAAACGCAGCTACGATTGGACGTTCATACAGCCCGTCCACGAATGGAGCCACCGCCAGATAGCTGGTACGAAAATCATGACCCCACTGGGATACACAGTGAGCCTCATCTACCGCAACGCAGGAAATCGGTAACTGAGCCATCTCATCACGGAACCAATCCAGTTCCAGTCGTTCAGGGGCGACATACAGCAACTTCAAATCTCCGTTCCGTGCGGCGCGGATACGGTCGTTGACTTCTCGACCGCTCAACGTGCTATTAATGTAGGCAGCTGCAATCCCCATCGTGGTCAGCGCATCCACCTGGTCTTTCATTAACGAAATCAGTGGTGACACAACAATGGTCAGCCCCTCATGCAACAACGCGGGTATCTGGTAGCATATCGATTTTCCGCCACCTGTTGGCATGATGCCCAAAGTGTCGTTGCCTTCCAGCATACTGGCCACAATTTTCTTTTGTCCCTCCCGGAAATCGGGATAGCCATAAAATTTTTGCAGCAAGTCCTGCGCCCGTTCCAATGTTGGTGCTTGTACACTCATAGTTTCAAAACTCCTCATATTTCTAGCGTCCTCGACGCATATCGGCTTTTCTTTCGTTACCTTTAGTTTACCGGGGTTAAGGGTAATGTTCAACCGCTGGAAGTCTGTCAATCGGGTTTTAGTCTTTTATGGCATTCGCTGTTTTCTCATGATATAGTGGACACGGTGCCGCAAATGGTCCATAACTATGAAGAGATACGGCTCCAAGAAGGAGAAAGAACCCATGAATAATCGGAAACCTCAAAGGAAAAATCATACAAAATCAACCTCAAACTCAAGCCATTCCAGACGCAACCACAAACCCGCCGGGAAATCTGGCTCCTATAGACCGGAAGCTCAACGGAAAACCCATACTTTGGATAAAGCACCTGCCAAAACATACATCGTTCAGGAGCCTGCCGAGCTATTGAGCTTTTTAGTTGAGCATGTGACTGGCATGGGTCGTAATTCCATTAAATCAGCATTGGCGCGTGGACAAGTTTCCGTCAATGGTATTCCTCGTACGGTGCATAATTTTCCGCTGGAGCAAGGACAGACTGTCGCGCTCTCCAAAGAAAAGGTAGCTCCTGTGGTGCCGCTAACCGGGCTGCGTATTTTGCATGAGGACGAAGCTATTATCGTTATCCATAAAGATGCCGGGTTGCTTTCTGTCGCTTCTGCGCAGGAGCAGGAAGTCACAGCATATCGCCAGCTTACAGCCCACGTACGACGCGAGCATCCGTACAACCGTATTTTTGTACTGCATCGTTTGGATCGTGATACATCAGGAGTGATGATGTTTGCGAAAAGCGAAGCCATACAGCAGGAAATGCAACAAGCGTGGAAGGAAGTTGTGTATGAACGAACATACATTGCTCTCGTAGAAGGACAGGTTAAAAAAGAAACGGGCACAATCACCTCATGGCTGAAAGAAAGCAAGACGCTAAAAATGTACTCCAGTCCTTATCCGAATGACGGACAGCACGCAGTCACTCATTACAAGCGGCTTCAGGCCAATCGGCATTTTTCTTTGCTGGAAGTACGTTTGGAGACCGGACGCAAAAATCAAATTCGCGTGCATATGGAGGATATCGGTCATCCGATTGTTGGGGATAAAAAATACGGCTCTAAGTCCAAGTCGATTGGCCGCCTTGGTCTGCATGCAAAGGTATTGTCGTTTATACATCCCCTCACCGGAGTATTGCTGCGTTTTGAATCCGACACTCCTAAAACCTTTTTGAATCCGTTTAGAGAGTAGACTGCAGTAAAGCACACGAAGAAGAGTGTAATAATACAAAAGGAAATTAGGGGGTTGTAAAAAAACAGCCCCCTTTTTTTGTTGGTTAAGCGGTATACCTCCGAACACCATCAGCCATTTTCATCAATTCATCCCATATATATATGGGTGAATTACACACTGGACATTCTACCCAACCGTTTAAGTAGGGTAGCTGGGCAAGAAGTAATTTCTCATCTATTTTTTGAGCATATTCGTGTAGCCACTGTATATTTGCACCTCTATGGTCCAATGAACGGGGGCGAATCGGATAGGGGATTAGATCGCCTGAACTGACAGGGTCTTTATCATAGACAACCAGAGTGTCACCCTGTTCATCAGGCCAAATATAGAGCGGGGTACCGCAATGGGGACAATCCAGCATATATTCGTCACCTGTATCATAGGTTTGCAGCATATAGGCTACGCAATGATACCCCTCAAAGGCGGCAGCCGCAGCAAGAACATAGCGCTTGCCGACATCTTCTTCATGTTCTTTCGCATAGAGCACCATTTCTTCCGTCAATTCTGCAAGGCGAACGATGGCACTTCGATATTGCGCGTAGATATATTCTGCCAGGCTAGAATCCACTTCCACCTGATCCCTTGCAAATTCCAACGGGATTTTGGTATGTAAGGGATTACTATTCTTCGCTTCAAATATTCCGCAAATGTTATATATATCTGCCCGAATTCCTATATCAGAACTTTTTAGCGCAATGTCTACTAGGTAGGGTACAGCCGCAAATGTACAAGTATACAACGTATTTTGGTGATACAATTCCTCCCAATACAAGGTGTCAGCTATTTCGCCATCATATCCGGCTTGGAGCTGTTTTAACATTTCTGGGACGTATTGAGAAGAACCGTAGGGGCCTTGGAGCAGAGTCCAGACCGGATCGGACAAAGCCAGCATCTTGATACTCCTTTCACCGTTTTCTTACAGTAACATGAGATAGATTTATAAAATGAGTTTGCTATCAAAAATTCATTTAACATCATAATTCTTAGCTTGTTACGTTTATTTCATTATACGCATATCAGTAGCTGAAGTTGCTTTTCTCATTTTATGCAATGTACTAAGTCACTATTTTTGAGGGTCTATAATCATATTCGGTTAAGATTTGGGCATTATGAAGATAAGATACATTAAATTCAGGAATTACGAACCTAAAATTTTCTATTACATTACGAATCCACTGTCAATTTCGTTCCTTTCCTGTATACATAGTCCACATTATAAGGCCTGTTACTTAAAAATTGCTGAGTAAGAAATAAAGTATATTAACGTTAAATTCCCATACATGTAAAATCGAGAGTGTCTTAAGTGACGCTGCCTGTTTTTAATGATGCCAAACGGGTAAGACATACATATTCAAGTCTTTATTTTGTCCGTTACAGAACGGATTGTATGAATCGGTATATGAAGAGGCGTGTTGGGAATATTACGTATGAATACTGCGACTATAAGGGGAAATAGCCTATGACCATAACACCGGAACAGCGGATTACCCTGCACGGATTTAACAATTTGACCAAATCATTGAGCTTTAATATGTACGATATTTGTTACACCAAAACGAAAGAGGAACGCGAGGCGTATATTGAATATATTGATGAACAATATAACTCGGATCGACTGACAGCTATTTTAAAAAATGTATCCGATATTATCGGCGCCCATGTACTCAATGTTGCTCAGCAGGATTATGTCCCTCAAGGAGCAAGCGTGACAGTGCTTATATCAGAAGGGCCGATTGTGGAGGTACCGAATGAATCGTACACAGAGTCACCAGGCCCCTTACCTGAGTCTGTCGTGATACAACTGGATAAAAGCCATATTACGGTTCACACCTACCCTGAATATCATCCAGACGAGGGGATTAGCACGTTTCGTGCAGATATTGATGTTTCTACCTGTGGGGAAATCTCTCCGCTCAAGGCACTTCACTACCTGACCCATTCTTTTGACACTGACATTATGACGATTGATTACCGGGTACGCGGCTTCACACGTGATACGAATGGTCATAAGCTTTTTATCGACCATGACATTGCCTCGATTCAAAACTATATTCCCGACGAAGTGCGCAATCAGTATGACATGATCGACGTGAATGTGTATCAGGAAAATATTTTCCATACCAAATGCAAGCTAAAACAATTTGATTTGGACAACTATCTGTTCGGCTACACGAAGGAAAGTTTGAGTGAAAAAGAACAACAGAATATATCAACACGACTCAAAATCGAAATGGATGAAATTTACTACGGCAAAAATATGACGTAAACAAAAATTGGATCATTTCGTTGTACAAAGGACGATTGCTTGGACTGGAATTCAGCCGGGCTTTCGTCCTTTTTGGATACAAAATCACGGATATTACTCAGCTTGATCTGTACAAGTGGAAGAATGTTCACTATGATAGGGAAAGAAACCACTAATTTAAACTATCAGCCCAGATGTTAGACTTGCTCTCGATTGTAAGCGCAATCAATTGATCTCACTATTTTGTTATGAAAGACAAAGGAGGAATTTGTATGCAAGGCGGTATTGGCGGTAAAAATATTATTTTACGACTGGAAATTTCCACCGAGCACATCCAGTTTGGTCAATTGATTACGTTGGTAAACGAACATGGCGGAGATGTCATTGCCATTGACGTCATCCGCACTTCTGAGAAGGCCACTGTAAGAGATATTACAGTCACCATTGCTGATCCAGCAGAAATCGACCGAATGATCGCCCGGATTAAAAAAGCACAAGGTGTAAAGGTACTGTCCATCTCTGATCGCACCTTCCTCTTGCATCTCGGGGGCAAGATTGAAATGCAGCCCAAGGTCCCGATTCAAAACCGTGACGACTTATCCCGGGTATACACTCCTGATGTGGCGCGCGTATGCATGGCCATTCATGAGGAGCAGGACAAAGCTTTCCGGTTAACGATCAAGCGCAACACTGTTGCTGTCGTCTCTGACGGAAGCGCTGTCCTCGGACTCGGCAACATCGGTCCATATGCAGCCATGCCGGTTATGGAAGGCAAAGCCATGCTGTTCAAGCAGCTTGGGTCCGTCGATGCCTTCCCGATCTGCCTGGATACGCAGGACACGGAAGAAATCATTAAAGCCATTAAGCAACTGGCCCCAGCCTTTGGCGGTATTAATCTAGAGGATATTTCATCGCCGCGATGCTTTGAAATTGAACAGCGGTTACGTGACGAGCTGGACATACCTGTTTTTCATGATGATCAGCATGGCACAGCTGTCGTGTTGTACGCAGGGCTGATTAATGCGCTCAAGGTGGTCGGCAAAGCTCTGTCTGACGTCAAAATTGTCGTCTGCGGTATCGGGGCTGCAGGTGTGGCCTGTACCAAAATTTTGCTATCTGCAGGGGCAGTGAACATTATTGGTGTAGACCGGAACGGTGCGCTTACAGCTGATGAAACCTATGAGCATCCGATGTGGAACTGGTATGCGCAGCATACCAACCCCGAACGGCTGTCCGGCACGCTATCTGAGGTTCTGAAGGACGCGGACGTGTTTATCGGTCTGTCGGCAGGCGGAATATTGCAACGAGAAGACGTGAAGCGCATGAAGGAAGCTCCTGTCCTGTTCACCATGGCAAACCCGGTCCCTGAAATTAACCCAGAGGATGTCGAGGACATTGCAGGGGTCATCGCTACCGGACGTTCAGACTATCCTAACCAGATTAACAATGTACTTTGCTTCCCCGGCATATTCCGAGCAGCACTGGACTGTCGCGCACGCGAAATTAACGAAGAGATGAAGCTGGCAGCCGCAGAAGCTATCGCAAGCACAATCCGTCCCGATGAATTAAACAAACTGTATATTATCCCGGGTGTATTTAACGAGGGCGCCGTACAACAGGTGCGTAAAAAGGTGATTCAAGCCGCGATTGCGAGCGGTACGGCCAGAAGAGTGCCTAGAGATTTCAGATAAAAGAAAAGGATTGCTCCCGTAAAGCGGGTGCAATCCTTTGGTATAGAAGGATAGGGCTGTATTTCGGTATCCTTCACAGTGGTTATGATTTCCATTTAGAAAACAATTGACTGGCACGCTGGGCAAACTCCTCCAGGTTGATGCTGGAGTTGTCCAGCTTGTAATACCATTTTTTGATCGTCTCCAAAATCCATGAAGGAACCTTAACCTCGGAGAAACCGGAATAGAACGTATGATACGCCCACACCAAATGCTCCCAACGCTTGTCATCGCCTTCTTTTACATATTCAGATACATCTAGCACCTTGGCGCGTCCATCTTGCATGAGTACATTTTTGAGATGAATATCACGAGGATTCAGCCCCCTGGACCGAACAAATTCCCTCGCCTTTTCCACGTCCTCAATGACCTGCTCCGGCACCGGAATTCCTTGCAGCAGGCAATCCAGCAGCGTAATACCAGATTCGTAACTAATGACAATATACTTATCGCCTTTTCCGTAATAATGAGGAAAATAATCAGAACCTTGCAAACGCTCATATACATCGGCCTCTGCATCTTTTTTTTCGATCGCCATGTCTGAATACACCTTAAACGCGTAGCCTGGCAACGTATCGAGCGTAAATACGGCCGCATCTGTCCCAATGCCGATACAGCGGACGCCTTGGGTGGCTGTTTTAATGCTAACTGGGTCATTATCCTCCGTACTATATACGGTCACTTGACTTATGATGTCGTCTGCCTGCCTCCATTGTTCTACCATGCGCGATCCCTCCTTCTCTGTTCTACCCATTTCAAATGAAGTTAGATCTATAACAGATAAATAGTATTACGGACCAGCTTTTGAAATAGCTTCAAAATAGGTTGGATTCTTTTGGGTGACACGAATATGTACCGCGTCTAACGTGCGTCGGGCAGGAGCAGCTTTCTTAGCCCTGCATAGCTTGCCGCAGTTTCATAGGCTCCCGACACATCAGATTCCGGAATAGCATTCCTGTGATTGAACCAAATTACCCGCCAATTTGCAGCTATAGCTCCCGCCACATCATTACGCCAGGAATCCCCAATGTAGCAGCAATGCTCTGCTAAAGTGCCTGTCCGTTCGTTGACTATTTCGAAAATGCGCGGATCAGGCTTGGCATAACCAACAGTCCCAGACACAAAAATATGCTCTGCCGCAACATGATTTTCCAGTGTCATAGCTTTAATTTTGCTCATCTGATGTTCTTCAAGACCGTTCGTAATCAA